>NZ_AMRI01000003.1 GCF_000299915.1 Gallaecimonas xiamenensis 3-C-1 | reverse complement strand
CCCCCCACCCCCCCCAGCCACTGGCCGCTGTGTTGGCCGTTACGGACCATCAGGCCACGAACTTGGCCGCTGTGGCTGGCTTCGTCATAGGCCAGCACCCCGAATTCGCGCATCCAGTCCCGCATCAGGGCCACCAGGGGGGCAACCTGGTCGGCCTGCACCGGGCAATCGTCGGTGGCCACCAGTTCGTGGCTGTGCTTTTTGAAAAAGCCGATCTCCGCCTTGCCCTTTTGCTTGAGCACGTTGTAGAGGGCCTTGTTGCGGAACTTCAGGGGGCTGTCCATGCCGATGCAGGGAGCCACCTCGGCATCGATGCCCTTGGCCGCCAGGGCCTGGGCCACCCTCTGGGTTTTCATGGCCAGCTGCGCCGGGTAGGCCAGGGTGCCGATTTGGCAGCCACCACAGTCGCTGTGGGCGCAAAAGGGCTCGGCCCGGTCCGCTGAGGCCTGGCGCACGTACAGCAGTTCACCTTGGGCATAGCGGGGTTTGACGTCCTTGAGGGCCACGGCCACCTCTTCCCCTGGCAGGGCGCCGCTGACAAAGATGCGGCGCTGGTCCAGCTGGGCAATGCCGTCGCCTTTGTCGGTAAGGCTGTCGATGGTGAGGATAACAGGTTGGTTGGCCATAAAAGCTCCAAGGACGCTGAGGGTGGCGCATCATAAGGGCAGGACCGGGGCCGCACAACAAATAAAAGCACAGCCTTGCCAAGGCCGGGGGCCATTGTTAGTTTGGGCCATCCCCCACAGCCCCAAAACCGCCATGGCCAGCCCCCTTCCCTGGGATCACCCGCAACCCTTTGTCCAAGCCCTGACCGTACTGCCCGAGCATATCGACGAACTGGGCCACACCAACAACGCCGTCTATGTGCGCTGGTGCGGTGACATTGCCTGGGCCCACACCACCGCCCTGGGCCTTGGCCTGGACCTGTACCGGGAGCTGGACCGAGCCATGGCCATGCAACAGGCCCAGTACCAGTACCTGGCGGCCGCCCTGGCCGGCGACGAGCTGCTGCTGGGCACCTGGGTCGAGCACTGCGACGGCAAGCTGGTGTCCGACCGCCTCTTCCAGCTGCTGCGCCCCGCCGACGGCAAGACCCTGTTTCGAGGCAAGGTGCGCTTCGTGTGCATCGAAATGAGCAGCGGCAAGCCCAAACGCATGCCCGCCGCCTTCGCCGACGGCTACCGGGGCGCGGCACTGGACGTTTAGAAGTCTGTTGCGCCCGCCCCTCAGGCAGGATAGCTTTAGGGGGTCTTGAATCACCGAGTTAACGACCCGCACCTAGCGCCTTGCAGTAAAGGAAAATACCGACATGTTCCAAAATGACGATCTGCGCATTCTAGAGATCAAAGAACTTCTTCCCCCCATCGCCGTTTTGGAAAAGTTTCCGGCCACTGAAGAGGCTGCCAGCACCGTCTTTTCGGCCCGCCAGGCCATCCACCAGATCCTCAATGACGAAGACGACCGGCTGCTGGTGATCGTCGGCCCCTGTTCTATCCACGACCCCAAGGCAGCGGTGGAATACGCCCACAAGCTCAAGGCCCTGCGCGAAGAACTCAAAGGCGACCTGGAAGTGGTAATGCGGGTCTACTTTGAAAAGCCCCGCACCACGGTCGGCTGGAAGGGCCTGATCAACGACCCCTACATGGACAACAGCTGCCAGATCAACGACGGCCTGCGCCTGGGCCGCAAGCTGCTGCTGGACCTGACCCACCTGGGCATGCCCACGGCGGTAGAATTTCTGGACATGATCACCCCCCAGTACCTGGCCGATCTGATCAGCTGGGGCGCCATCGGCGCCCGCACCACCGAATCCCAGGTACACCGGGAACTGTCTTCCGGCCTGTCCTGCCCGGTAGGCTTTAAGAACGGCACCGACGGCAACATCAAGATCGCCGCCGACGCCATCCGCAGCGCCTCGAGCCCCCACCATTTCCTGTCTGTGACCAAGTTCGGCCACAGCGCCATCGTCTCCACCGCCGGTAACGAGGACTGCCATATCATCCTGCGGGGCGGCAAGGCCCCCAATTACAGCCGCGAAGACGTGCAGGACGTGATGGCCAAGCTCGAGGCTGCCGGCCTGCGCCAGAAGGTGATGATCGACTTCTCCCACGCCAACAGCCTTAAGCAATACCAAAAGCAGCTGGACGTGGCCCAGGAGGTGGGTGCCCAGCTGGCCGAGGGCAACAAGGCCATCTTCGGGGTGATGATCGAAAGCCACCTGGTGGCAGGGCGCCAGGACCTGGTGGAAGGCCAGCCCCTGACCTATGGCCAGTCCGTCACCGACGCCTGCATCGGCTGGGACGACACCGACCAGGTACTGCGCCAGTTGGCCCAGGCGGTACGCCAGCGCCGCCAAGCCTGAAAAAAGCCGCCTCAAGGGCGGCTTTTTTAATGGCGGATAAAATCGGCCATCACCCTGGCCACCATCAGGCCGTCGTGGTCCTGGCGGTAACTGGCCATGGCCCGGTCGGCCCGCTCGGTGCCGATGTCGTCCCAGCGCTTTTTCAACAGCGCCTGGCCATAGTCGGGGGTGAATTCCGGGTGCCCCTGGAAGGCCAGCACCGTGTCGCCGATATGGAAGGCGGCGTGGGGGCAAAAGGCATTGGCCGCCAGCAGCGAGGCTCCCTGGGGCAGGCGGGTGACCTGGTCCCGGTGGCTGCAGATAAGCTTAAAGGCCGGTGCCGATGCCTTGAGCCAGGCCGGCTGGTTACGCCACTCATAATCCATGACCCCAACCCCCCAGCCCCCTTCGGCCCTTTCGGCCTTGCCCCCCAGGGCATGGGCCAGCAACTGGTGGCCAAAGCAGATACCAATCAGTTTCTGGCCGGCGGCGTGGCGCGCCCGCAAGTAGTCCGCCAAGGTCAGCACCCAGGGCTCGTCGCTGAAGGCGTCGGCCTTGGAGCCGGTCACCAGCAGGGCGTCAAAGGCCTCGGGGTGTTCGGGATAGACCCCCTCGATGACGCTGAAGATCTCGCTGTGCAGGGTCAACCCGGCCCGGGCGAACAGCTGTTGGAACATCAGGCCGTAGCCCTGGTATTGGTCCCGGAATTCCGGGTGCAGGATATCGGTTTGCAACAGGGCGATTTTCACGGGCTCTCCAAAACAAAACGGCAAGGAAACCTTGCCGTTTTTTGTTATCCCTTTCAACCGGCGGCCTTGATGGCCTTGAGGTCGGCCAGGCGGCGCTTGTCGGCGCGCCGTACCATCAGCCAGCTGATAAAGGCCGCCACCGACACCACCAGGATGATCAAGGTGGCCAGGGCGTTGACCTTGGGAGAGATCCCCATGCGCACCGAGCTGAACACTTCCATGGGCAAGGTGGTGGCCCCCGGCCCCGACACAAAGCTGGCCACCACCAGATCGTCCAGGGACAGGGTAAAGGACAGCAGCCAGGCCGCCGCCAGGGCCGGGGCCAACAGTGGTAGGGTGATGGTAAAGAAGGTCTTCAGAGGCGTCGCCCCCAGATCCATGGCCGCTTCTTCCAGGCTCAAGTCCATCTCCCGCAGCCGCGAGGTGATCACCACGGCGGCATAGGCCGAGCAGAAGGTGACATGGGCAATCCAGATGGTGAGCATGCCCCTGTCCTTGGGCCAGCCCAGCACGTCGGCCATGGCCACAAACAGCAGCAGCAGTGACAAGCCGATGATGACGTCGGGCATCACCAGCGGCGCCGTCACCATGCTGGAAAAGGCGGTCTTCCAGCGGCTGGGCCTGAACCGCACCAGCACGAAGGCGGCCATGGTACCCAGCACCACGGCGCTGCAGGCGGTCATAAAGGCGATGCGCAGGCTGGTCCAGACGGCGTTCATCAGTTGTGTGTCGCTGAACAGTTCACCGTACCACTTGGTAGAAAAGCCGGCCCAGACCGTCACTACCCTGGCGCTGTTGAACGAATAGATGATGAGGATCACCATGGGGGCGTACAGGAACAGCAGCCCCAGGTAGAACCACAGCCGGCTCAGGGAAAATCGGCTCATTGCTCGCCCTCCAGTTCCTTGGCCTGTTGGCGGTTGAAGTAGGCGATGGGCAGGCACAACAGCCCCAGCATCACCACCGCCAGGGCGGCGGCCACCGGCCAGTCACGGTTGGAGAAGAACTCGTTCCACAACACCTTGCCGATCATCAGGCTTTGGGGGCCTCCCAGCAGTTCGGGGATCACGAATTCCCCCACCACCGGGATAAACACCAGCATGGCGCCAGCCACCATGCCGGCCTTGGACAGGGGCAGGGTCACGGTCAAGAAGGCCTTCCAGCCCCTGGCGCCCAGGTCCGAGGCCGCTTCCAGCAATGACTGGTCATGGCGGCTCAAGTTGGCGTAGAGGGGCAGGATCATAAAGGGCAGGTAGGCGTAGACCACACCGATATACAGCGCGGTGTTGGTGTTGAGGATACGCAGCGGCTCGTCTATCACCCCCAGCCACATCAGGAACTGGTTCAGCAGGCCCTGGTTCTTGAGGATGCCTATCCAGGCGTAGATGCGGATAAGGAAGCTGGTCCAACTGGGCAGCATGATCAGCAACAGCAGCGCCGGCTGGGCCGTCTGGGGCGCCCTGGCGATGGCATAGGCCATGGGGTAACCCACCAGCAGGCACAGCACTGTGCTGATGGCCGCCACCTTCAGGGAGTTGAGGTAGGCATCAAAATAGAGGTTGTCCTGGGTCAGCCACACGAAATTGGCGAAGTTCACCACCACCTTGAGGCTGTCGTCCGCCCACTCTAGCAAAGGCTTGTAGGGCGGTATGCCGACAATGCTCTCGGACAGGCTGATCTTCAGCACTATGACGAAGGGCACCACGAAAAACAGCAGCAGCCAGGCGAAGGGGATCCCCATCACCAGGCGGCGGCCGGGAGGCAGGCGCAACTTCATGGTCAGCTCCTCAGCACCATGGGGCTGGCCGCTTCCCAGGACACATAGACCTCATCACCCCAGGTGGGGCGCTCGCCTCGGCGTTCCAGGTTGGTGTACTGGCTCTGGATCAGCTGGCCAGAGGCCAGGCGGATGTAATACACCGAATGGGAGCCCAGGTAGGCGATGTCGTGGACCTTGCCCTGGGCCCAGTTGTACTGGGTGTCTTCCGGGGCATCGAAGGTCACCTGCAGCTTCTCGGGGCGTACCGCCACGAACACCTTGGGATCTTCCATGGCGGTGGTGACACCACGGGACACGAAAATGGGGGCTTCCAGGCCAGGCACCTGGATCAGGGCGTGGTCCGGGGCGTCGTCCACCAGTTCCCCTTCAAACATGTTCACCGAACCGATGAATTCGGCGGTCATGCGGCTGTTGGGGCTCTCGTAGATGTCCAGAGGGGTGCCCTGCTGCACTATCCAGCCTTCGTTCATGATGGCGATGCGCTGGGCCATGGTCATGGCTTCTTCCTGGTCGTGGGTCACCATCACGCAGGTAACCCCTACGGACTCGATGATCTGCACCAGTTCCAGCTGCATCTGGGTGCGCAGCTTCTTGTCCAGGGCGCCCATGGGCTCGTCCAGCAGCAACAGCTTGGGCCTTTTGGCCAGGCTGCGGGCCAGGGCCACCCGCTGGCGCTGGCCACCGGACAGCTGCTGGGGTTTGCGCTGGGCATAATCGGTCATACGCACCAGGCGCAGCATTTCATCGACCCTGGGGCCAATCTCCGCCTTGGGCAGGCCGTCCTGCTTGAGGCCGTAGGCGATGTTCTGGGCCACCGTCATGTGCGGGAACAGGGCGTAGGACTGGAACATCATGTTGATGGGCCGCTTGTAGGGGGGCAGCTCGGTGATGTCCTGGCCGTCGATGAAGATGCGGCCGCTGGACGGCTGCTCGAAACCCGCCAGCATGCGCAGCAAGGTGCTCTTGCCCGAGCCGGAACCACCCAGCAGGGCAAAGATCTCGCCTTTGCGGATCTCCAGGCTGACGTTGTCCACCGCCTTGACCTGGCCGAAAAACTTGCTGACGCCTTCAATGGTCAGCAGTACTGGGGGCGTCGCGAGTGGCGCTTCGCTGCCAGTCATTGCCATTACAACCTCCGAAAACAAAAGGGCCAGGCTTTCGCCTGGCCTCTGAACTCACTTACCAGACTTAACCTTGGTCCAGACCCGGGTTACCAGGCGCTCCACCTTCTTGGGCAAGATGGCGAAGGTAAAGAGGTGCGCCTCTGCCTCGGCGGTGGGATAAACGCCGGGGTTGTTGCGGATGGCGTCTTCCACCAGGGGGGTGGCGGCGGCATTGCCGTTAGCATAGGACACGAAGTTGGAAACGCGGGCGATGTTGGCCGGTTCCAGCATGTAGTTGAGGAACTTGTAGGCCTCGTCGGCGTTGTTGGCGTCCACCGGGATGGCCATCATGTCAAACCACATGCCGGCGCCTTCCTTGGGAATGACGTAGGACACCTGAACACCGTTTTTGGCTTCGTCGGCACGGGTGGCGGCCTGCAGCACGTCGCCGGAGAAACCGATGGCGATACAGATGTCGCCGTTGGCCAGGTCGTCGATGTACTTGGAGCTGTGGTAGTAGGTCACGTAGGGGGCGACCTTGCTCAGCATGGCTTCGGCCTTGGCGTAGTCGGCCGGATCCTCGGAGTTGGGGTTCAGGCCCAGGTAGTTAAGGGCGGCCGGCAGGATCTCGGACGGGGCGTCCAGGAAGCTGACGCCACACTGGCTGAGCTTGCTCATGTACTTGGGATCGAACACCAGGGCCCAGGTATCGGTGGGGGCATCGGCGCCCAACACCGCCTTGACCTTGTCGGGGTTGAAGCCGATACCTGTGGTGCCCCACATGTAGGGGAAGGCATGCTCGTTACCCGGGTCGTAGGTTTCGAGGATCTTCATCAGCTTGGGGTTGAGGTTGTGCCAGTTGGGCAGCTTGCTCTTGTCCAGCTTCATAAAGGCGCCGGCCTGGATCTGTTTACCCAGGAACTGGCCGGAAGGCACTACCACGTCAAAGCCGCTGCGGCCGGCCAGCAGTTTGGCCTCCAGCAGTTCGTTGCTGTCGAAGACGTCGTAGGTGACCTTGATACCGGTCTCTTTTTCGAAGGCAGGAATGCTCTGCTCGTCGATATAGTCAGACCAGTTGTAGATATGGAGGGTGGCATCCTTGGCCAGAGCAACACTGCTCATCAGGGCGAGGCCAGCCAGGGCGAACACAGACTTGTGCATGGAAGTCTCCTTCAGGTTCAGGCCAAACCTGCCTTGCCTGGGGCCGCCACAGAGGCGCACCGCACTCAAAAGCACGTTTAGACCCACTTCATTGGCAACCCGCAGAACGGGCGCGTACATCCCAATCAAACCCTGGCTGGCAGCCAGGACCCTTTTGCCCAAAACCGGCAACCATACAGCTGCCCCGGTTTGGAATGCTTTGCTTTTTACGCCTAGAGGTGGGTCACACCCCAGGTTTGGAAAGGAGCTCAAATTTGCGCGTAATATAATCGCAAAATCGGCCCTGCCAAACGCTTTTTTCACCCCTCGACATGATTTTTTTTATGCCTGGGAGCTGCACCAAAATGCAGGCCCCGATTTACGGGCCCGGGGCCTTGAAGTGACGGTTTAGTGACGGCTCCCCGCCGCTGCCAAACCAGGCTGCGCCCAGGCCCGGCCGCTAAAAAAAGACCCCGCCGAAGCGGGGTCTGCCGGGCTTAGCCCTTAGCGTAGGCAGTGGCTATCTGAGCCGCCAGCCTTGCATTGTTAAGCACCAAGGCGATGTTGGCGGCCAGGGAGCTGCCACCGGTCAACTCCGTCACCCTCTTGAGCAGGAAAGGAGTGGAAGCCTTGCCGCCTATGCCCTGCTGCTCCAGCTCCACCAAGGCGGTGGCAATGGCCTGATCGATGACGGCCTTGTCCATAGCGTGCTCGGCAGGGATGGGGTTGGCCACCACCACACCCCCTTTGAGGTCCATGGCCCACTTGGCCTTGAGCGCGGCGGCGATCTGCGCCGGCTCATCCAGGCGGTAGTCGATACCAAAATCGGACTCGCGGGTATAAAAGGCCGGCAGGCAGTCGGTCTGGTAACCCACCACCGGCACCCCTTTGGTTTCCAGATATTCACGGGTCAGGCCCAGATCCAGTATGGACTTGGCGCCAGCGCACACCACGGCCACGTCGGTCTGGGCCAGTTCGTCCAGGTCGGCGCTGATGTCAAAGGTGCTCTGGGCCCCCCTGTGCACGCCCCCTATGCCCCCCGTGGCAAAGACCCGGATGCCGGCCATGGCCGCCAGGATCATGGTGCCGGCAACGGTCGTGGCACCCATGGCCTTGCTGGCCACCACAAAGGGAATGTCGCGGCGACTGGTCTTGATCGCCGACTGGCCGGCCTGGCCCAGACGGGTGATATCGGCTTCGCTCAGGCCGATTTTGAGCTTGCCATCCATGATGGCCAGGGTGGCCGGCTCGGCTCCTTCGGCGCGCACTGCCGCTTCCACTTGCAGGGCCGTTTCCACGTTCTGGGGAAAGGGCATGCCGTGGGAAATGATGGTGGACTCCAGGGCTACCACCGGCCGGCCGGCCGCCAGGGCCTCGGCGACATTGGGGGCTATCTCAAGATACTGTTGCATGGGTCGTCTCCTTGAGGCGCCAAACAGCCGCCTCCGACATCAAGGGATGAATGGTGTCCTGGTGGGAGGCCGCCAGGGCAGCCGCCCACAGGGCGAAATCGGTACGTTGGGCCAGGTCTTGGTGTTGCAGCAGGCCGTGGGCCATGGCCGCCAGGGCAGCGTCACCGGCACCGGTGACATTGACCAGTTGGCTGACGCGCGACGCCAACCAGTGGCAACCCTGCTGGTTGGCCAGCAGGGCCCCATCGGCCCCCAGGGTCAGCAGCACCTCCCCTACCCCCTGAGCTACCAGGGCCTGGGCCGCCGCCTGGGCACTGGCCCTGTCGGTTACCCTGATGCCGGTCAGCACACCGGCCTCCAGGGCGTTGGGTTTAAGGCATTGGATCTGCCCAAGGTAGGGCTTGAGTTTGGGGGCCTTGGCCGTGGACACAGGGTCCACCAGCACCGGCTGGCCGGCATGGCGGGCAAAAAGCCAGGCCAGGGCTTCTTCATCCAGGTTGGCATCCAATACCCAGATGGCAGCCCTGTCCACCAGGCCGCTCCTGTCCTGCAGGGCCTTGGCATCGAGGCGCTTGAGCACCTCCATGTCACTCAGGGCCAACTGCATCTCACCGCTGTTGTCATGCACCGACAGGTAGACACAGGTGCGGGCCCCGGGCACCCGCAGCAGGCCGTCCAGGCCCATGCCGCTTTGGCGGCAGGCGGCCAGCAGCCGCTCGCCCCAGTCGTCGTCACCCAAGGCGCTGACAAACTGCACCGGGCTGCCCAGGCGGGCCAGGTTGTCGGCGATGTTACGGGCCACTCCCCCGGCACTGGCGCTGAGGGTTCCGGGGTTGGAGTCGCCAAAGTGCAGGGCACCCTGGCTTTTGCCGCACAGGTCCAGGTTGGCACCGCCCAGCACCAGGGCATAGCGGCTGGGGGCCAGCACATAGCCCTTGCCGAGGATATGGCCCTTCTGGGTGAGGTTCATGATATGGCCCGCCACGGCGCTGCGGCTCAGGCCCAGTTGGTCAGCCAACTGCTGCTGAGGGATAAGGGGGTCTTGCTTGAGAAGCTCGAGGATCTGGCGTTCACGCTCGGTCACAAACTTATGTCCGCAATACAAACTTAAGTTTGCATGATAGACCGCCACACCTAAGGAGACAAGAAGAAGGCGCCCTGAGGCGCCTTGCTGCTTTAGAAGAAGCCCAGGGGCTTTTGGTCGTAGCTCATCAAGATGCACTTGGTCTGCTGGTAGTGGTCCAGCATCATCTTGTGGGTCTCGCGACCGATGCCGGAGCGCTTGTAGCCACCGAAAGCGGCGTGGGCCGGGTAGAGGTGGTAGCAGTTGGTCCAGACCCGGCCGGCCTGGATCCCCCGGCCAAGACGGTAGGCACGGTTGGCGTCCATGGTCCACACCCCGGCCCCCAGGCCGAAGCTGGTGTCGTTGGCGATGCGCAGGGCCTCGGCCTCGTCCTTGAAGGTGGTGATGGCCAGGGTGGGCCCGAAGATCTCCTCCTGGAACACCCGCATGCTGTTATTGCCCTTGAGCATGGTGGGTTCCACATAGAAGCCGGACTCCAGACCCGCTCCCAGGCTGGCTCGGCCCCCTCCCAACAACACTTCCACACCTTCGGCACGGCCTATGTCCATGTAGGAGAGGATCTTGTCCAGCTGCTGTTTGGAGGCCTGGGCCCCAACCTGGGTGTCGGTATCCAGGGGGTTGCCCTGGCGGATGGTCTTGGCCCTGGCCAGGGCCTTTTCCATAAAGGCATCGTAGATGGACTCGTGGATCAGTGCCCGGGACGGGCAGGTACAGACCTCCCCTTGGTTGAAGAAGGTCATCAACAACCCTTCGATGCACTTGTTGAGGTAGTCCTCACCGTGGCTCATCACATCTTCAAAGTAGATGTTGGGGGATTTGCCCCCCAGCTCCAGGGTGGTGGGGATCAGCAACTTGGCGGCATTGGCCATGATCTTGGAGCCTACCGGGGTGGAGCCGGTAAAGGCGATTTTGGCGATGCCGCTGTGGGTGGCCAAGGCCTCGCCGGCCTCGGCGCCCAGGCCGTGCACCACGTTCACCACGCCGGGGGGAATAAGGTCTCCCACCAGTTCCATCAGCACGCAGATGGACGCCGGTGTCTGCTCGGCCGGTTTGAGCACCACGCAGTTGCCCGCTGCCAGGGCCGGGGCCAGCTTCCAGGCCGCCATCAGCAGCGGGAAGTTCCAGGGAATGATCTGCCCCACAACCCCGTAGGGCTCGTGGAAGTGGTAGGCAACCGTAGTAGCGTCAATCTCGCTCAGGCTCCCTTCCTGAGCCCTGATGCAGCCGGCGTAATAGCGAAAGTGGTCCACCACCAGGGGAATGTCGGCATTGACGGTTTCTCGCACCGCCTTGCCGTTGTCCCAGGTTTCGGCCACCGCCAGCATCTCGATGTTCTGCTCGATACGATCGGCGATGCGCAGCAGCAGGTTGGCCCTGTCGGTTACCGAGGTGGCACCCCAGGCCGCAGCCGCCTTGTGGGCGGCGGCCACGGCCAGGTCAATATCCGGCGCCGAGGAGCGCGGCACCTGGCAAAAGACCTGCCCTGTTACCGGGGTCAGGTTGTCCAGATAGCGGCCTTCCACCGGCGGTTGCCAGCGGCCATCGATAAAGTTCTCGTAGCGGTCCTTGAAGTTGACCAGAGCGTTAGGCTGGCCGGGTTGGGCGTAAATCATGCTGCATCCTCGTGGCGCTGTTGTTTTGCACTACTATCGGAGGGCAGCGGCTTCGACTCTTGCCTGGCAGTTGCAAACCATTGCCTGCCAGACTCATCGGGCCAGTTGCACCTTACCTTGCCGTTAAGGTCAATAAAGCAGCAAAGGGGGAGAACCCGGAATGCAAATGCTTGAACGCCTGAACAAAAATGCCAGACGCCGGGAAGCGGTGGAAAACCGGGTCTGTTTCAACGGCCCCCAGGTCGAGCTGGCCATTTACGACACCTATGAGCCAGCCAAACAGGTGGCGCTGCGCTCGGACAACCTGCTCTACTGCGCCATGCTCAGCGGCAGCAAACGCATGCATGGGGTCAGTGACCAACCCCAGCTGTTTTTGCCCCATGAGTCCTTCGTGCTGGCACCAGGCCAACCGGTCTGGATTGATTTTCCCGATGCCAGGCCCCAGACCCCCACCACCTGCCTGGCGGTGGACATCAGCCCTGAGCGTATCGACGCCGTAGCCCGGCAGCTGAGCGATCGCCGGGACCCCGGTCTTGGCCCTTGCCAATACCAGGCCAGGGCCGTTCATTGCCGCCACAACAACGAAACCCAGCGGCTGCTGGAGCGCCTGAGCGCCACCTTTATCGAACCGGCGCCGGAACAGAAGATCCTTATCGATCTGCAATTGACCGAACTGGTGATGCGGCTGTTGCGCCAGCAAAGCCGGGACCTGCTGCTCAGCGCCCTGGAGCAGGGGCAGATCCACCACGGCCTGCTGGCCGCCATGCGCACCCTTAAAGACAGGCCCAGCCAGCCGTTGGATATGGACAAACTCAGCAGCGAGGCCTGCATTTCCAAGGCCCAGCTCTACCGGTTGTTCAAGCAGGAGCTGGGCCAGACCCCGGGGGAGTACCTGCAACAATTGCGCCTGGAGCAGGCCCGCCAGTGGCTGAGCGAAGGGCAGATGAGCGTCACCGAGATCGCCTTCGAACTGGGCTACCAGAGCCTGTCCCATTTCAACCGGCGCTTTAAGGCGGCGGCCGGGGTCAGCCCTGGCCGCTACCGCCGGCAGCTCAATTAAAAAGCCCGCCGAAAGGCGGGCTTTTTCAAGGTCTGCACTCAGAGGGCGGCGCGGAAGATGGCCACCACCTGGTCGTGGGTAGCCAGGCGCGGGTTGGTGAGCATGCAGGCGTCCTTCTGGGCGTTCTCGGACATTACCCCCAGGTCAGCTTCTTTGACCCCCAACTGGCTGAGATTGGCGGGAATGCCGATCGCCCCGGCCAGTTCGCGAATAGCCTGGATGCCGGCCTCGGCGGCCTCGGTGACCGTCAGCCCCAGGGTTTCGGCCCCAAGGAAAGTGGCGATCTCGGCATAGCGCTCGGGGCAGGCAATGAGGTTGAACTCACAGACATGGGGCAGCAGCACGGCGTTGCAGACCCCGTGGGGCAGGTTGTAGAAGCCGCCAAGCTGGTGAGCCATGGCATGGACATAACCCAAGGAGGCGTTGTTGAACGCCATACCGGCCAGGTACTGGGCGTAACACATGGCGTCCCTGGCCTCCAGATCGGTGCCGTTGGCCACGGCTGGGCGCAGCCACTGGGCGATAAGGCGGATGGCCTTCTCGGCGCAGGCGTCGGTGATGGGGTTGGCCGCCGTGGACACATAGGCCTCTATGGCATGGGTCAAGGCGTCCATGCCGGTAGCAGCGGTCAGGGCCGGCGGCTTACCTACCATCAGCTTGGGATCGTCTATGGCCACCAGGGGGGTGCAGCGCCAGTCGACGATGGCCATCTTCACATGGGTCTCGGTGTTGGTGATGATACAAAAACGGGTCATCTCCGAAGCCGTACCGGCCGTGGTGTTGACGGCAATAAGGGGAGTCATGGGCACCTTGCTCTTATCCACCCCTTCGTAATCGCGGATATGGCCGCCACCGGCCGTCACCAGGCCCACGCCCTTGGCGCAGTCGTGGGCACTGCCGCCCCCCAGGGACAGGATAAAATCACAGTCGTTGTCCTGGTACACCTGGACCCCCTGGTGGACGTTGACGTCTGTAGGGTTGGGCTCGGCACCGGGGAAAATCACCGCTTCGACCCCTGCTTCGCGCAGGTAGCCGGCGATCTGTTCCGACACCCCCAGCTTGTGCAGCCCCTGGTCGGTGACGATAAGGGCACGGCGTGCCCCAAGTTCCCTGGCCTTGGGGCCCACTTGGGCGGCAGAGCCCAGGCCCATCAGGGTGACGCAGGGGATGTAGAATCCATAGGTTTGATCAGCAAGTGCCTTAATCGCCATAACGCGCTCCATTTCCTTGAATACTGGCTTGTCTTGATGGCCAGTGTGCCCCTGGCAGGCAGCGGCACACCGGATCTCGATCAAGTTTTGGGTTTGACGTTGCTCGCCGTTTCACCCTAGCGCCGCCCCCGGCGCCAAGCTTGCCTCTGAGGCTCATCGGGCCAGTCAAACAGCCAAGGCTGATATGGCGTTGGCGCCGCTGGCCATTCAGGCTAGGCTTGCTACACTGCCTGCCCCGGAACCGGAATAGTTTCAAGATGAAAAGACTGCTGATCGTGGCCAGCCTGCTGATGCTGGCCGGCTGTGCCCAATTGATGGGCCTGGCCAATTACACCCTGACCCAGGCCGAGCTGCAGGACAAGCTGCGCGGCCAGTTGGACGACTGGAGCCAGGAGTTGGGCCAAAGCCTGGGGGTGCGCACCCAGATTGACCAACTGGACTTGCGCCTCCATGACCAGAAGGCCAGGTTGAAACTGGGCGGTGAGGCGGCCTTGAGCCAGATGTTCAAAGCCATTCCCCTAGCCCTGCAATTGGAAGTGGAAGGTCGCCCCTCCCTGGAGGGCAAAGCGGTGTATCTGAGAGACATCAAGCTGCTGACCGCCAAGGCCGACCTGCTGGGTTACAGCGGCCGCCTGGGCCCGGATACCAGCGCCATGGGCCAATGGCTGACCCGTTACCTCAACAGCCACCCCGTCTACCGGATCCCGGACGACAGCCCCTTGGCCGCCCTGCCCCTGTCCATGGAAGTGGCCGAAGGCCGCCTGGTCTTTCGCCCCAGCAAGCCCTAATCGGAGCGGCGCTGGTCGCCGTATCCCAGGGTCGCCTGCCGCTGGTCCCCCTGTTCCCTGAGGAACTCGGCCAGCGGCGCCGGCCGGCCAAAGTAGAATCCCTGCCCGTAGTCCAGCCCCATCTTGTGCAGCAAGGTGGCGGTAACGTCGTCCTCCACCCACTCGGCAATACTCTGGGCCTGCATCTTGTGGGCGATATTGCTGATGGAGGAGATGATGGTCCTGTCCAGGGGGTTGTGGGCGGCGCTTTGCACAAAGCAGCCGTCAATCTTGATGAAATCCACTTGGAAGTGGCGCAGATAGGCAAAGGAACTGAGCCCAGAGCCGAAGTCGTCGATGGCAATGCGCCCCCCTATGGTGCGGATCTGCTGCACCAACCGGGTGGCATTGGACATCTGGTTGATAAGGGCCGTCTCGGTGATCTCGAAACAGACCCTTGACGGCCCGAGGGGGCTGTTGGTGAGTTTGTCCAGCAGCTGTTTGGCAAAGAGTTCGCTACTCAGGGAATTGGCCGACAGGTTGACGAAGTAGCAGTCCACCTTGGCATCGGCCAACAGCTGAGCCTGACGCACCAGTACCTGATCCAGCACCCAGAGATCCAAGTGTTCCATCAGGTCGTAGCGCTCCGCCGCCGGGATAAAGGCGGCCGGCCCGATGACGCCGCCGTCGTCGGACTTGAGGCGCAGCAGCAGCTCCACGAAACGCTCATCGCCGTTGAAGGCCTCCATGCCCTGGCAGTAGAGCATGAATTTCTCTTCCTGGATGGCGGCCTTGAGCTTGGAGGCCATCATCAGTTCCTGGTGGTTGAGCTGAGCCAGATCGTCACCGTTATAGATGCAGACCTTGGCCCGCCCGGAAGACTTGGCGGCATAACAGGCCACGTCCGCATGGGACATCACCTCGGCCAGGGACTGGGTGGCGGGAGTGATACTGGCAATGCCGACGCAGGCGCTGACGTCATAGTCCTGCCCTTCCCAGCGGAAATTGAGCTTCTTGGCCGCCGCCAGCATTTCTTCGGCTATCTGCCTGGCCTTGTCCTGGTTGCAGTGTTCCAGCAGCAACCCGAATTCGTCTCCCCCCAGGCGGGCCAGTACGTCGTCACTCCGGATCAGTTGCCGCCATTGCTGGCCCAGTTCCACCAGCAGGGCGTCACCGGCGCTGTGGCCGGCGCTGTCGTTGAGGATCTTGAAGCTATCGAGGTCGAAGAAGCAGAACTGGGCCACCTTGCCGCTGCGGTGCACCTTGTCGATGCAGCGCTCCAGGCTCTGCTCGAACTGGGCCCGGTTCAGTAGGCCGGTCAAGGCGTCATGGGCGGCGGCATGGCTCAGTTCCCGCTGCAGGGCCCGGGTCCGGGTCATGTCCTGGAACACCATCACCGCCCCCTGGGGCAGGCCGTCACTGTCCCGTACCGGCGCCGCCGAACTGATGATGTCAAAGCGCTTGCCGTAACGGTTGACCATCACCATGTCCTGGGCCGGATGCTGGTTGCTGTTCTCTTCGATGCATTGGAGCACGGGATTGGGCAAGGCGTTGTCGGTCCGCTCGTCATAGATGGTGAAGATACGGTCAAAATCCCAACCCATGGCCTCGTCCAGGGGCCAACCCAGCAGCTCTTCTGCCACATGGTTGAAGTAACTGACCCGGCCGGCGGCGTCGGTACAGACCACGGCGTCCCCTATGCTGCCCAGGGTAACGCTAAGCCGTTCTTTTTCTTCGAACAGGGCCTGCTCCGAGCGCTTGAAGTCGGTCACGTCCCAGTTGCAGCCCACCACCCGCTTGACCATGCCTGCCTCGTCCAGCTGCGGCTCGGCCATGGTCCTGATGTAGCGCAGGGCGCCGTCGGGCAGGCGGATACGAAACAGGCTGTCCAGATGCTGGCCCAGATTCAGGGTGTCCTCGAAGCGGGTCAACAGATCCGGTAGATCTTCGGCCAGCACCCGGCCCCGCCAACGGGCCATCAGGTCCTGGCTCTCGTCAGGCTCCAGGCGGTAGATGCTGTACATCAGGCTGTCCCAGGTCAGCAATCCCTGGTGGGGCACATATTCCCAGATGCCGATCTTCCCTGCCCTGGTGGCCAGAGCCAAACGCTCGCTGGCCGCTTTTTGCTGGGCTTCCAGCTCCCTGAGCAGGGTGACGTTCTGCATCTGGAATACGTAGTGGCGCAGCTGGCCGCCTTTGCCCCGCACCGCCGATACACTGGCCTGGAGTATGATGTCGTCCTGAAACTCCTGGGTGAAGGTCAGGTCCAGGCTGGCCTTGTCCTGTTCTTCCCGGCCCAGAGCCACCAGTTGCTGGCGCAGCCTTTCCTTGCTGTTGTGGCCGAGCATGCTGATCACGGTGCGATCCAAGAGATCGTTGGCGGCGCAGCCCAGCTCCCGGCACAGCGCCGGGTTGACCTGCTGCCATTGCAGATTCAAGTCCACTATGGCCATGCCGTCGGGGGCATTGTCTATGGTGGTGCGCAGCAGGTTTTCACTCTCCTGCAAAGAGGCTTCCAGCAGCTTGCGCTCGGTGATGTTTTCCTGAAAGACGATGATGCCGCCTTGGCGGTCCCCCTGTTCAAACCAGGGAATCACCTCCCAGCGCAGCCAGATCACCCTGTCTCCCACCATAAAACTGTCTTCGCTGCGCTTTTGGCTCTCGCCGCGCAGGCTGCGGGCATGGATAACCCGCCACTCTTCGGACTCGTCGGGGAACAGATCGTAATGGATGCGGCCCTTGTATTGGATACCGGCCAGGTCGTGGCTTTCTATCCAGTCGTCACTGGCGGCGATGTAGCGCATGCCCATATCGAAAATGGCCACCTCGCAGGGCACCTTGGACAAGAACAAGGCAAACCTGTCCTTGTTCTGGATGATCTCCGCCTCCCTTTCCTTGAGGCGCTGGACCATATGGCTGAAGTCGTCGGTCAGTCGCCGCAGTTCCTTGGAATTGGCTGGAGGCAGGCTGGTGTTGAAGTTGCCCCTGGCCACCTGACTGGTGGCCTTGCCTAGCAGGCGCAGGGGATAAAGCAGCCGCCGAACCCCGACGGTGAGCAGAATGAACATCACCAACACCAGGCCGGTTAGTTGCAGGAAAAAGAAGTTACGGAACTGCAGGGCTTCAGCCAGCAAAAAGTCCCTGGGCAGGGCCCTTATCACATACCAGTAGCGGTCACTGCGCTGTCCCGTGTAGTCGATGCGGTTGGCAAAGAAGACCTTCTGGCCCGACGCCAGGCTCTCCTTGACCTGGGTCAGCCGCTCTCCCTCATCCTGGGCCCAAAGCTCCGCCAGGGCCGGGTACAGCTCGCCGATACGCAGATCCTGCCCCAGCTCGAAGGCAAAGCTTTCGTCAGGCTGGGGGGAGAACAGCACCTGGCCTTTTTCGTTGACCAAGTAGGTGTAGGACTCGCTGCCCACATCCAGCAGGTAACGGTTCAGGTCAAAGCGGAAGTCCACGTTCAGGGCCACAAACCCCAGTCGTTTGCCCTGGTTGGAAAAGACCGGCGCCATCAGCCGCACCGTGGGAATATGGGGGATCTGGATGCGGCCAAATTCCTGGTTGAGGTTCAAAGGAGAGATATAGAACTCCCCCCGCCCCAACGGCAGGCTGGCCAGGTAGTAGTCCCTGTCGCTCTTGTCCTGCAAATCTGCCAAGGGCAGGCTGTGCAGCCGGCCGTCTTCCTCCCGCACCACTTTCAGTAGCTCCATGCCCTCTTCGTCGAGGATACGGGCCTGGAAGTAATCCGGGGTGTTTTCCATCACCGACAACCAGGCCAGGGTCAAGGAGGGAGATTGGGGCGGGCGGTCGGGGTCGGCCAACCAGTCTTTGACCTCACCCAGGCTGGCCAGCAGCAGGATATCGTCCTGGTAGCTGTCGAGGGACTGCTGGAGGTTGGCGGCCCTGGCTTGGAGCAGCTGTTGCTGCTCGCTGGTAATGCCCCTGGCCAGTTGGTGAAAGGTCAGCCATTGCACAAGGATGCCGGTGACCAGCACTGTGGCCACGGCCAATACGGCGATGCGGTTGGTGAGGGAGATCCTGTGCATCCTGCCATCCTTGTTCCCTGTGGGATCTTGAGTATCGGCAGGAATTGGCGAGAAAACAAACGTCAGTCAAGCAAATAGCCCCCGGCTGGCGGGGGCTACAGGGGGGTTACTTGTGGTAGGGGCGGGACAGTCGTCCGACGGCCTCGATAAAGGCGCCGGCATGGGCCGGATCCACGTCGGGATGGATGCCGTGGCCCAGGTTGAATACGTGGCCAGGGCCCTCACCGAAGCTGTGCAGTATGCGCCCCACTTCCTGCTCGATCGCCGCTGGCGGCGCGTAGAGCATGGACGGGTCCATGTTGCCCTGCAGGGCGACCTTGTCGCCGATACGGCGGCGGGCATCACCCAGGTCCACTGTCCAGTCCAGGCCAACGGCGTCGCAGCCGGTGGCGGCGATGTCTTCCAGCCACAGGCCACCGCCCTTGGTGAACAGCACCACCGGCACCTTGCGCCCTTCGTGCTCGCGGATAAGGCCGGAGACGATCTGCTCCATGTAGCGTAGGGAAAACTCCCGATAAGCCGGGCCGGACAGCACACCGCCCCAGGTATCGAAGATCTGCACCGCCTGGGCCCCGGCCTTGATCTGGGCGTTGAGGTAGAGGGTGACCGACTCGGCCAGCTTGCCCAGCATGGCATGGGCCAGGGCCGGCTCGCTGAAGATCAGCTTTTTGATCTTGGAGAAGGTCTTGGTAGGGCCCCCTTCCACCATGTAGGTGGCCAGGGTCCAGGGGCTGCCGGAAAAGCCGATAAGGGGCACCTGGCCGTCAAGGGCGGCGCGAATGGCCCGCACTGCGTCCATGACGTAGCCCAGCTCCTGCTCCGGGTCCGGTACCGGCAGGGCCTGGATGTCGGCGGCGCTCTGGATGGGGCGCTCAAACTTGGGGCCTTCGCCTGTTTCGAAGTAGAGGCCAAGGCCCATGGCGTCGGGAATGGTCAGGATGTCGGAGAAGAGGATGGCCGCATCCAAAGGGAAGCGGCGCAGCGGCTGCAAGGTCACCTCGCAGGCAAGCTCGGTGTTCTTGCACAGATCCATGAAGCTGCCGGCTTCGGCGCGGGTGGCCTTGTATTCCGGCAGGTACCGCCCTGCCTGGCGCATCATCCACACCGGGGTCTGGTCTACCGGTTGGCGCATCAGGGCCTTGAGGTAACGATCGTTTTTCAGCTCGCGCATAGTGCCGCCTCTTGGTTCACAACGCGCGCATTGTAGCAGCAGTTGCCCCCGATACCTTGCCAGAAATCAATACAAATCCCGATGGTAACGACCGGCTGTGACCAGGGCAGCCACCCCCGCCTCTCCCAGGTGTTCCAGCAGTACCTGGTGCACCCCTTTGCCTATGCCGTCGATGGCGCCGCAGACATAGAGATGGGCGCCCTGGGCCAGGACCTGGTCCAACTGGGGCAGCGCCTGGGCCAGGGCTTGCTGCACGTAGCGGCCGTCAGAGCGGGACCAGGCCAGATCGAGCCTTGCCAGGGTGCCGTCAGCCAGGAAGGCTTCAAGCTCGTCCTGGTAGTAATAATCCTGGCCTGGCTGGCGCTCACCAAAGAGCAGCCAGGCCTGGCCTTGGCGCCCCTGGGCCCGCAGCTGTGCCAAGAATCCCAGGTAAGGAGCCAGGCCGGTACCGGCCCCCAGCAATACCAGCGGCGCCGGGTCTTCGGGCAGCCTGAAGCTGCCATGGCCCTTGAGCCTGGTCTTGAAATGCTGGCCCACCGCCCCCTGGCAGAGCTGGCCAGAGGCCAAGCCGGTACTGCCGTCATCCTTGATGACATGGCGCACCATCAGCCGTACCGGGCCCTGGTGGCTGGCAATGGAGTAGCTGCGCGGTGCCAGGGGCGCCAGGCTATCCACCCAGGCCTGGGCATCCGGCCCTTGAGGGCCCTGCCATTCCAGTTGGTCAAGGGCCTGCCACAGGGGTTGGATGTCCCCGCTCAGGCTAACCGGCGCATCCGGGTCCTGGCCGGCGGCGAGGGCAGCGGCCCTGAGCTCTCCTTCGCTTCGCACCGGCAGCAGTTCCAACAGATCCCCCGGCTGGTAGTGCCCAGGCAAGGCCAACCGAATATCGTGCACCGCCCTGATGGAGCCGGGATTGAGGCATTGGTTGCCGATCAGCTCGGCCTGCTGCCAATGGGCTTCGCTCATATGGCCGCCCAGGGACAACTTCTCGGCCAGGGCCTGGCTCCATTGACGGATGCTGTGCTCGGCGCCCCTGTCCACCTCGGTCACCGGCAGCAGCAATTCGGCACCCAACTGCCCGAAACGCTCGGCCAGCCAATGGCCAAAGGCACAAAACTGCTGGTATTGGCTGGCGCCGAAGGCCCATACCCCCACTTTCAGGCCGTCCAGGGGCACCTGGGCCTGGGCCAGTTGCTGCTGGAATCCCAGGGCGCTGTCCGGTGGCTCCCCTTCACCGTAGGTGGAAGCCAACACCAACACTTGTTGGTAGGCGGCCAACTGGGCCGGGGCCAGGTTGCCGAGGGCCTTGAGGTGGGCACCATGGCCCTGGCTGTCCAACCAACCCTTGAGGCGTTGGCCCTGGGCGGCGGCGGTGCCGCTCTGGCTGGCATAGGTGATAAGGGTCTGGGCCGGGCCCAGCGCCTTGTCCTTGGGACGGGCCCGGCGGTTGAAGAAGAGCCAGACGCCGGTCACGGCGAAGGAGCCGAACGCCAGGCCGGCCAGGGACCAGATGATGCGACCCGGCAGCCCAAAATAGAGGCCGGTATGCAGGGCATAGATATTGGCCAGCCAGTAGTCGCCGCCCTGGAGGTCGGAATAACGCTGTTGGTGCAGCAGCGCGCCGCTACCGGCGTCCAGGCTCAGCCGTGAATAGGCGTGGTGATGGGGGGCGTCCGCCTCCAGGTAGAGCACGGTGATGGCGCCCCTCGGGCCCCTTGGCATCATCCAGCGCAGGTATTGGCCGTCCGGCTTGACGGACAAAAAGCCCTGCCAGGCGGCGTCCAGGTTCACTTCACGGCCTTGGCTCTGGACAGGCCCAGACCCCTGGCCAGAACCCAACATTTGGGTCAGTCCCTGGCGGTACCAGTCGAAGGCGAACCAGGGGCCGGTCAGGGCCATCAGCAGCAGCGGAATAAAAAACCAGGTGCCCAGCAAGGCATGGAACTGCCAGAGGGCATGGCGGCCCTTGGCCCCCTTTTTCCAGGCCAGCCACCCCTTGAGGCTGGACAGCTTGTCCGGGGCACGGCGAATAATGCCGGCAATCAGCAGCCCTATGGCCATCAAGGCGGCAGTACCGGTGATAAGGCTGCCCACGGAACGGGGGATCAGCAACCAGCGGTGCAGGGCCATGACGTCGGCGAAAAACTCTTCGATGGCGGGCCTTGGGCCCAGCAGCTCCCCGGTGTAGGGGTTGAAGCTTTGGAAGGAAAATCCCTGGGGACTGTCGTCCAGGTACATGGCCCGCCCGGGTGAGGCAGGATCGCTCTCCAGGTAGATACGACTGAGGATCTTGCCTGGCATCTCCAGGTGCGGCGCCAATTGGGGCGGCGTCAGGGGTGCGCCACTGACCTTTAGGGGGGTCTTGGGCCAGGCATCGGTTATCTGGTCTTCCAGGGCCAGTAAGGCCCCGGTCAGGCCCACCACCAACAGTACGGCGGCACTGGCCAGGCCAAGCCATTGGTGAAGGCGAAAACTCAGGCGTTGGGTCAGCTTCTTGGACATTTGTTTATGAGAACGATTTGCATTGGCAAATCATACCTGCAATGGCCAGCCCGGCAAAGCGGGCCAGCTTCCCCTTGGCAGAAAAAAGCACCTCAGCGCTCTTTTTCGATCTCGTCGATGGCCTGGTCAATCAAACGCCGGGCTATGGTGCCTGCGGGGGGGATCAACGGCAGAGCGTCCAGGTCAAACCATTGGGCGTCGGTCAGTTCCAGGGGATCGATCTGGATGTCGCCACTGTGGTAGTCGGCGATAAAGCCCACCATCATGGAGTGGGGAAAGGGCCAGTTCTGGGAGCAGACATAACGGATATTGGTGACCTCCAGGCCCACCTCTTCCATCACTTCCCGGCGTACCGTCTCTTCCATGCTTTCTCCCGGCTCGGTAAAACCGGCCAGGGTGGAATACATGCCGTTCTTGTGGCGAGGAGAACTGCCCAGCAGCAGCTGCCGGCCTTTTTTTACCGCCACTATCATGGACGGCGACAACCTGGGGTAGCAACGGTGCTGGCAGCGGTCACAGTGGGTGGCTATCTCTTCCTGCACTACCCGCATCCGCGCACCGCACTGGCCGCAATAGCGGTGGGTGCGGAAGAAGTTGGCCAACTGCACGCCGCGGCCGGCCAGTTGAAAAAGGGCTTCCTGACCCGGCATCAACAAGGGGCGCAGACCGCCAAACTCACCGAATTTAGGGTCTTGGTGGCGCTCCGGCCATTCCAGCATCAGGGCCGGGCGACCCTGCCATTGCCCCACCAATACCGCAGGCCCTTCGGCCTCGAAGGGGGGTAATACAGTTTTGGTTCCCTGGGGCAGCGCACCGTCCAGGAACCAGAGTTGTTCCCCTCGGACCAGCAGCCAGACCGCCTCGGTTTGATGGCTTTGCAATGTCAGGTACAGCTCGGACATGTTGGTTTCCTTGTGGAAAAGTGTTGATCCCTGCCCCCCTTTTCATTAGATGATAGGGACATGGCAGCCGTACCCGCCATCGGCAACTGAAGGGAGACCGTTATGTTCACCCAACTCGAACAAGCCAAAGAAAAATGGGGCGGAACCAGCGACGTCATCGATCGCTGGCTTGCTACCCGCCAGCAGGTTTTGGTCAGCTATTGCAAGCTGGCTACCCACGCTCCCAATGGCCGTTCGCCTCTGCCCGAGGCCGCACAGCTGGAAAACTTCTGCGCCATTTTGCTCGATTACGTCTCGGCGGGCCACTTCGAAATTTTCGAACAGGTGGTATCCCGCTGCGAAAAACGCGGTGATGAAAGCCTGGCCCTGGCCAACCGCGTCTACCCCAAGATCACCGATACCACCCAGTTCATACTGGACTTCAACGACAAGTACCAAGACTTGGAAGATGAAGACCGGCTGTTGGAGCTGGACGGGGATCTGTCCAGCCTGGGAGAAGTGCTTGAGCAGCGCTTTGAACTGGAAGACAAGCTGATCGCCACCCTCCATCAACACCAGAGTCAGCCCGCATGACGGCGGCCATCAAAGGGGGCTGCCTGTGCGGCTCGGTGCGCTTTGAAGGAGACCTGGCCGACGGCGCCAAGATCAGTGCCTGCCATTGCAGCATGTGCCGGCGCTGGTCCAGCGGCCCTTTCCTGTGCTTTCACTTCGACAAGGGCGTAACCCTGGCCGAAAGCGAAGGCCTTAGCTGGTACAGCGCTTCCGAATGGGGCGAGAGGGGGTTTTGCCACTGCTGCGGCACCAACCTGTTCTGGCGCCTTAAAGGCAAAGACGACACCAACTGGGCGGTATCCATTGGCAGCTTGGACCAGGTACCCAAGGCCAAGATGCACGAGCACATCTTCGTGGACGACGCCCCGGGCTATTATCGCTTTGATGACGCTGCCAAGCGCCTGACCGGCCAGGAAGTCATAGACGCCTTCCTAAGCCAGCAGAACACTTAAAGGTTCTGCACCATCACCAGAGCCTGGCCACCGTAACTGGCCGGGGCAGGTTGTTTGGTGGCGTCGAAGCCACAACTTTCCCAGAACCGCTCCGAGCCCTGGATAGACACCAGGGTGACCCGCCGAAAGCCTTGGCGCTTGGCCAATTGCAACAGTTGTCCGGCCAAGGCCCGGGCCGCCCCCTGCCCCCTGGCGGCGGGCGCCAGGGCCAGATCATGCAGGTACAGCTCCTGGCCGCCGGCCGGGGTTGATACCTTGCTCAGCTCAGGCAATGCCTGCCCGTCCCAGGGGTACGCCAGCACATATCCCAACAACTGATTGTCGGCCCCGGCCCAGGCCAGGCAGGTTTGGGGAGAGCTTTGCCACTTGCTTTGCAGCACCGCCAAAGGCTCTGGGGTAACGGCATGGTAGCAAGCGGCCTGCACCGCCATCAGCGCCGGCCAGTCATCTTCGCTAATCGCCCTTATGGACATCTGCTCTCCTACGGCAAGAGGCGCCCAAGGCGCCAATCAGGCCTGGGAGCATAGAGGGCGCTGGTGACGCCGCCAAGCACAAAAAAGCCCACCTGGCGGTGGGCTTTGGAGTCAGGCCAGGGCCAGCAGGTAACGAGCCCCTATGCCGATAATGCATAGGACCATGGCGAGAAAGGTCATCATCATGCCGGCAACCCTGAACACCAGTTTTTCCTGTTGCTGGCTGACCCCGAAGGCATGGACGGCGCGCCCGGCCAGCAGCAAGAGGCCGGGCAGGTGCAGCCAGGGGCTGGGGCCATTGAGGCTTTCCAGGGCCAGCATCAGCACCAGGGTCATGGGAACATACTCGGCAAAGTTGCCATGCACCCTGATGGCCCTGGCCAGGTCGCTATGGCCGCCGTCCCCCAGGGAGACCCTGTTGCGCTGGCGACCTTTGATGGTGGCAATGCTCAACACCAAAAAGAGGACGGCCAGCAAGGCTGCATAAAGGGGGGTAACCGGCATAAACGCTCCTTGTCAGGGTCAGCGCAGGCTCTTGGGCCTGCTGTTGGCCAGCAGCTTTTGCGGCAGGAAACCGGTATCCACCCAGTAGCGGCTGGGGTTCTTGCGGTCCAGTTTCACCGTCAGCTTGGCGCTTTCGATATAGGGATTAGGGTTGAACCACAGGTCGTCGCTGCGGAAGGTCCGGACCTGGTCGGTCTCAGGATGTTGCCACTTTAACACTATCTGAAAGGGATGGCGCCCCTCCACCAGGGTCGACATATTGGGTTCGACCCGCACAAAGCGCGCCAGTATCGGCAGGCCATGTACCTTGAGCCGGCTTTCCCGGCGCTGGGCCAGCATAGCCGACAGGGCCATGCCGGCGGCCAAGAGGCCAAAGCCCAGGCCGGCGGCGCTAAAGCCGATGGCGGCGCCCCAAAAACCGCTGAAATCCTTGAGCTTGGCCTGCTGGGGCTCATTGAGATCGTAAAGCAAGGTCACCTTGTCGCCACGCTTGAAGCGAGCCGGATTGCTGCCCTGGCGGGCCTGGAATTCCACAGTGCGGTTGAAGGCATCGGTAAAGACCACCACCGGGTGGTAGTTGAGGGGCATGGCGCTGCGCGAGCGCACCAGTTCCACCACTGTGCCCTGAGTCTCGGTGGCCCTGTCGATAAAACGGGCCGAGTTGTAATAGAAGCCGTAGCCAACCCCCATCAGGGCCAGGCACAGCAGGCTGAACAGGTAGGTAAGCAGGGTCGAGGTTTTCATGACACATCCTTGCTAGGGCCGGACCCAAGGTCCAGGGGCCGCTGGCGATGGGGATCGTCGCGGCCGCCGAGAATAAGCTTGCCCTAAAGGAAAGCGGCGCTCACAAGGAGCGCCTTTAACCTGCTCAATATGCTCATAAAAAAGCCGCCCTCAGGGCGGCTCTTCGGCTCAGGCTTGCTTGGGTAAGAAGCCGATGTCCATCCAGTGGCAACTGGGGTTGGCCGGATCTATCAGTACCGCCACCTGGTCCCTGTCCAGGAAATCGCTGGGATCAAACCAAAGCTGGTCGCTGGTGAAACGGTATACCAGCTGGGTTTTGGGGTCCTGCCATTGGGCTACGATCAGATAGGGGAAGCGGCCGTTGACGGAGATGCGCCCGTCCTCTTCAACCGCCTTGATGTCCGCCAGCACCTTGTGGCCGCTTTCCTTCAGGCGCTTGATGCGCCCGGCGCTGCGCCTGGTCACCACCAGCCATACCAGGGCAGGTATCAGGAAGGTACCACCCAGTATTCCCAGGATGATGGCTGCGCCGTAAAGGGAGAAGCCGCTGCCGTACTCGACCTTACGCGGGTTCTTGGGATCGTAATAGACAGGTACCCGCTCCCCGATATCGTAGGCCGGCGGACTGGAACCGGTGCTGCTGACATGGGTAAGGGCTTCACCGCTTTGGGTGACATAGAGGATCTCGGGGTAATAGCTGCTGGAACTGCTGCCGCTGGAGCGGGATTGGTGCAGGTCTATCACCTCACCTTCAACCTGCTGTGCGCCCTCGATAAACTGCACCTTACTCCAGGCCAGGTAGCCTGCGGCCAGGGACATGATTAATCCCAAGGCACCAAAGATGAGGCAGATACGGGCGATGGTTTTATTCATAAAAACATCCTTGTAGCGAGATAGGCGGGCATTTCTACCACAAAGCGGCTCAGGAGCCCAATTTCTGCAAAAAAAAAGCCGCCCGGCGGCGGCTCTGATGGGCTTAGATATCCCAGGACAGGGACAGGTTGTAACTACGGGGACTGCCGTAGAAGGCCTGGTCCCACATCAGGCTGCTGTAATAGTGCTTGTCGGTGAGGTTGTCCAGGTTCAGGGCCAGGCGCAACCTGGGGCTGAGTTGGTATTGGGCAAAGAGGCCGTAGATGCCGTAGGCGCCCTGGGTGACACGGCTGATGAGATCCCCGTCCGGGGTACTGTCGGCCACCACATCCACAAAGACCTTGGACTGCCAACGCAGGCTGGCCCCCAGGCGCAGGGCATCCAATGCCTGGGGATTGTAGCTGACCAAGGCCTTGGCACTTTGCTTGGGAATGTAACGGCGGGCTTCTTGGCCGTCCTGCCCTTCGATCTTCAACTGGGTGTAACCCAGCAGCACCTTGACCTCGTCGGTCAGCTGGCCGGAGAGCTGAGCCTCTACCCCTTTGGATTCATAATCGAAGCCCTGGTAGTAAGTGCGCCCCTGGCCGTTCTGACCAAGGCTCTGGGCCAGGTTGTCGTATTGGTTTTTAAATAGCGCCAGGCTGGCATTGAGGCCACCGTGGAACCAGTCACCCTTGACGCCCCCTTCCAGGCTCTTGCCTTCGGTGGGCCCCAGGCGGCGCTGGTCGATGTCCTGCTCGGCCTGGGCCTGGAAGGTCTCGCTGTAGCTGCCATAGAGAGACAGGCTCTGGCTGAGGTCAAAAACCAGGCCGCCGTAGGGCACCAGCTTGTCCTTCACCTCGCTGCCTTTGTTGGCACCATAGCTGTCGCCGGCACTTTTGTAGCGGATCAGGCGGCCACCGCCTATGAGCGCCAGCCGGTCGGTCAGGTGTAGGCGGGTGGCGCCATAAAGGGCTTTTTGGGTGTCGTCGATGTCGGAGCCGGTAGCCCCTTCCACCAGATTTGGATAAGGAGCCTGGCCGTGCCACTGGGTAAAGTCGCCGATGGGCGGGAAGCCATTGGTGAAATCGTACAGGGACAGGTCGGTCAGTTCGTTACGGACCCAACTGGCGCCGAAGGTCAAGTCGTGGCTGCGTCCCAGCAGGCGGTATTGGCCGGTGACCGAGGCGTCCAGCTGCTGGGCTTTGGAGTCCAGGTCGTAACGGCTGGCGTACCCGGTCAACCCTACATTGGTTTGGGGTTCGATGGTGCCATACACATAGAAGAGGTCGCTGTTCTGGGTCGATTTTCGGTATTCATAGACCAGCTTGCCGTTCCAGCCGTTGCCAAACTGGTGCTTGAGCTCGGCAAAGGCCTGGGTGTTGTAGCTGTTCCAGTAGGCCCAATCGGCCGAGGTGTTGGACGAGCGGTCAAAATGGGTGGCCGAGCCGTCGGTATAGACCAGCGTCAGGGCGCCCCACATGGGAGACTTGGGCTTGCCTTCCTGGTAGTTGGCCCCCAGGGTCAGCAGGGTATCCAGCCCCAGATCGGCCTCCAATACCCCGTAGACCGAGGAAAGGGTCTTGCTGTAATCATCGATATAGGAGTGGTTGTCGCTGTGGCTGGCCACAAAGCGGCCACGTAGCCCCTCAGCCAGGGGGCCAGACAGGTCCAACTCACCCTGGTAGTTGTCCCAGCGGCCCAGGCTCAGGGTCACCTGCCCCTGGGTTTCGGCGGTAGGACGCTTGCGTACCAGGTTGACGGTAGCAGAGGGGTTACCGACCCCCGCCATCAGGCCGGCGGCACCGCGCACCACTTCCACCCGCTCAAACAGGCTCATGTCGGTATCGCCGTTCACCACGTTGGAATAGAAGGGTGCCCCTAGGCCATCCAACTGGAAATTGTTGATTTCAAAACCCCGGGACGTGAAATAGGTCCTGTCGGTTTCCACCTTTTCCACCGTCACCCCAGGGGTGAATTCCAGCACCTTGACCAGGGTGTCGAGGTTGAAATCTTGCAGCAGGTCCTGGTCCATCACGGTCAGGGACTGGGGTGTCTCCCGCTGTGACAGGGGCAGGCCGGTGGCGGTGTTGGCCTTTTGTATCTGGCTACCTGTGACTTGCAGGTGCTCAACGTCGTCGGCCAGGGCCGGTAGGCTGCCCAGCAAAGCAGAAAGGGCCAGGGTAAGGGGGGTTTTGCGCAGCATGATCTTTTATCCCATAACGGCGACAGGGCCGCTCCAGGCCGGCCCTGCAACCTCTGGGTATTGCTGGAGCCCGGGAGTGGTCCCGACAAGAATCAGCGCATGATAATCATTCCCATTTGCATATTCAAGCGGAAGGCTGGCTCACTCTGCTAATCCCCTACCCTTGCCAAGTCCTCGGCGATGGACTGGGCGATCAGCGCCAGATCCCGGGGTTCATCCTTGTCATCCCAGCGGTAGGCGGCGATCTCGGCGTTGATCTCGGCGTCTTGGGGCTGGGGATAGCGGGTGGTAAAGCGGGCCACCCTGAAATCAGCCAGGGGCCGTAAGCTGTGGTCGGGGCTGAGCAGGTAGGCGGAAAAGGACACCTCCGGTTTGTTGAGGCTGCGCCCACCGAAGTTGAAGTGCCGTACATATTCCATGTCCAGCTCCAGCACCGCGTCGGCATCCGCCAGCCGGGCGGCCAACTGCTTGCCTTTGGCCAGGTTGGCTTTCAGCAAAGCGGTGAAGTGGCGGGTCAGCTGCTGCTGGTCGGCAAAGTCCAGGTTGTCGGGGTCGCCACCTGGGCCATTGACCAGTTTGATGCGCACGGCACCGACGAAATACTGGCTCTGGCCCTGAACCAGAGGCGTGGGGGTTTGGCTGTAGTGGAAAGGTTGGCTGGCACAACCCACCAGCAATAGCGGTAGCAGCAGGATACGCAGTAAGGCCATGGACAACACCTGGAGTAAAAGGGCCACCTAGCCAAAAGGCGTCCAAATGGCCCCCCACCTTCAGTATCGGCCTTTATCTTTACCTGCCAGGCTCCCTCCAAAAGCAATGCGTTACAGTGACTTGCCTTCTTGGGGCCGGAAAATTTCCCGCCCTTGACCGTAGTTATCCCCTGTTATTGTCGCTAGACTCTTGTGCCTGCCAACTTCGCCTGGAAGGCGGAGTGCAGCCCAGATTCACCGACACATTCAAAGGACATGTACATGAAGCCGTATTTTGGACTCCCGGCCCTGTTGTTGGCCGGTATCATGGGTCTGCCTGCCCAGGCCGCCGACAGCGTCAACGTCAAAGTGCTGAGCGCCGTGGTCAAGGATCAGAAACTGGCCGACGCCAAGATCACCTGGCAGCGCAATGGTGAAAGCTCCCAACGCGCCACCAGCAACACCGCCGGCCAGGCCAGCGCCCAGATCTCCGATGATGCCGACACCACCATGATCATAGACAAGGAAGGCTACTCCACCCTGGTAGTACGTTGCCCTTGCGACGGCTTCACCTATGCCTTGTCCCCGGTGATGGACAACCTGGACGGCCTGCGGGTGGTACTGACCTGGGGCGCCTCGCCCAAGGATCTGGACTCCCACATGGCCTTCCCCGGCAGTCATATTTATTTCGCCAAGAAAAACGGCCGCCAAGCCAATCTGGACGTGGACGACACCACCTCCTATGGCCCCGAGACCATCACCGTCAGCAAGAAGCAGCAAGGCAAGAAATACATCTACGCCGTCCATGACTTCAGCAATGCCAGCGGTACCATTGCCCGCGCCATGGCCGACAGCCAAGCCAGCGTTCAGCTCTATGTAGGCCAGACCCTGGTCCGCACCTACCGGCCTCAGCCCGGTAAAAACGGCAACAGCTGGCTGGTGTTCGGCATCGACGAGAACGGTGCCTTCCAGGACATCAACAGCTACAAGAACCTGACCCCCCAGGGCCTGGATGCCTACCTCAAGGACCTGCTGGCAAGCGACAGCTTTGACCCCCAGAACCTGGTCAGCAGCGCCGACATCCAGCAAGCCAAGCGCTACAACACCCAGGGTGAGAAGCTCTATCACCAGCAGGATCTGATGGGCGCCATGTACCGCTTCCAAGACGCCATCAACCTCTATCCCAACTTCGGCCAGGCCTACAGCAACCTGGGCCTGACCTACCAGAAACTGGACCGCACCGCCGAAGCCCTGTGGGCCAACCGCAAGGCCATCGAACTGGCCAGCGGCAAGAGCAAGGACAGGGTCCAGGCCAGCAGCTACTACAACATCGCCCGTATCTACGAGGCCAAAGGCCAGTGGCAGGATGCCCTCGACAGCTACCGTAAAGCCAAGTCCCTGCGCGCCCACAGCGCCTACGACAAAGGCATAGAACGGATGGAGCAGAAACTGCACTGATCCCAAGCCCCGCTTCGGCGGGGTTTTTTCTTTCCACGCACAAGAAAAGGACGACAGATGCGCTCTTATTTTATCGCCGCCTTGGCCCTGCTGACCCTGCCCCAAGCCTGGGCCGCCGGCCCCGCCAAGGTCGCCACCCTGGACCGCCAGCTCTGGCCCCAGGCTATCGACAGCCGCAGCGCCTTTGACCAGGCCTCGGCGGCGGAGATCCGCCAATTTACCCGGCTGCTGGCAGCCACCCCCTTGGATGATGCCGCCGCCGTCACCGCCTTTACCCAGGTGGACAACCCGGACATGGCCAGCGTCCAGCAATGGCGCGAGCTGACCCAGCTGCGCCTACAGGGCAACTACGCCATGGCCTGCCACCAATGCCAGGACGCCAAAAGCTGGGAAGCCCTGGTGGCCGCCAGCCAACAACCCCATGACAACAGCCTTGGCGCCTGGCAGCAGGCAAGCCAGGCCTTTCACCAGCGTTACCTCTACGAGCAGGTGCGTCTGGCCGCCCTCTTTGGCCGGGTAACCAGCGAAGTATTACCCCTGGGGGCCGGTGAGTTGGACGAACTGGAACGAAGTGGCTTTAACCAGGCCGACGGCCACTTCCTGCTGAGCTACGACGACGGTCCGTCCAGCACCGTCAAGGGTGACAACCGCAGTGCCCAACTGGTCAGCGCCCTTGAAGGCAAGGGCCTGCATGCCCAGTTTTTCGCCCTGGGGGAAAGGCTGGCCGCCGTTAAACCCGGTAAGGATTTTTACGCCAACCAGTGCGTGGGCTCCCATGGTTACCAGCATAAGAGCCACCAGCGCTGGGACGGCTGGGCCCAGTCCCTGGCCGACACCCGCAAGCTGCTGGCCGAGTTGCCGCAAAAAGGCCACCACTGGTTCCGCCCCCCTTACGGCCAGCGCCAACCGGCGCTGCTGGAAAGCCTGGCTGAGCGGGATGAAGGGGTGATGCTGTGGAATATCGACAGCCAGGACTGGAACCGCAAGCTCGACAACCAACAGGTCCAGGACAGGGTGATCACCCTGATGCTGCTGTGGCGCAGCGGTATCATTCTCTACCACGACATCCACCCCAAGGCCTTGGCCAACCTGCCGGCCCTGGTGGACTTTCAAAAGCAGGCGGGGCTCACCTGGACCGACTGCCGCGACATTTGATGGCTAAAAAAAGCCCCGCTCTGCGGGGCTTTTTTATCAGGGCCTTAACGCCAGCAACTCTGACACCGTCACCAAACGATAGCCCTTGGCCTTAAGGCCCTCGATGATGCCGGGCACGGCGTCCAGGGAGGCCTGGCGGGAGCGGAACATCACGTGCAGCAGCAGGATGGAGCCGGGTTTGGCCTTGTCCAGTACATAACGGGTGATGGCCTGGCTGTTGCCGGCGATGTCGCCATGGCTTTCCGGCTCCAGGTCCCAGGTGACAGAGGTCATGTCACGGTGCGACAGGTACCAGGGCAGCATGACGAACTTCTTGCCGTAAGGGGGCCTGAACAGGATGGGGCCCTGGTAGCCGCTTTGGCGGATCAGGGCGTCGGTGCGTTCCAACTCTTCGCGCACGGCGCCAGGAGACATCAGCACCATGCGCTGGTGGCTGTAGGAGTGGTTGCCAATCTCATGGCCGGCATTGGCAATCAGCATGGTTTCCCTGGGGTGCAGCTCCATGGCGCTGCCCACCAGGAAGAAAGTGGCTTTGACGTCCTCGGCGGCCAGCATCGTCAGGACCGCCTCGGTATTGCCCGGGGCCGGGCCGTCGTCGAAGGTCAGGGCTATCACCTTCTGGTCGGTATCCACCCTGTTGACCAGCTCCCCAAAAAGCTGCACCTGGCGGCTGTTGACCAGTTGCCAGGTACCAAGCAGTACCACCAGTAAAGCAATCAGACCCAACACCACCGACTTGATGGACAAACTCATCACACATTTCCTATTCATCCTTAAACGAAGTGTGGTTCCTTTTTGCCACCCACAACAACGTAAAAAAACCGGCCATCAAGGCCGGTTTTTATTAACAAATCAACTTACTTGTCGGAGGCTTCAGGTTTGGCCTGCTCGCCCTTGTCGATGCCCAGCAGTTCCACTTCGAACACCAGCACGGAGTTAGGGGGAATGGTCTGCATGTCGCGCTCACCGTAAGCCAGCTCGGAGGGGATCACGAAGCGGTACTTGGAGCCAACGGTCATCAGCTGTACGCCTTCGGTCCAACCGGGAATAACGCGGTTGAGGGCGAAAGTAATGGGCTCGCCACGGTCATAGGAGCTGTCGAACTGGGTACCGTCGGTGAGGGTACCCTTGTAGTTGACGGTAACGCGGTCGGTAGCCTTGGGATGCTCGCCGGTGCCTTCGGTCAGCACTTCGTACTGCAGGCCGGAATCGGTGACCTTCACGCCGTCTTTCTTGGCGTTTTCGGCCAGGTATTTCTCACCATCGGTCTTGTTCTTTTCGGCTTCTTCCTTGGACTTGGCGGCCAGCTTCTCGGAAGCGGTCTTGTCCAGGGCCTGCAGCTGGGCGGTGATGGTGTCCTTGTCCAGTTGGTTCTTGTCGTGGATACCGTCGCTGAAGCCCGCGATCACCAGCTCTTTGTCCAGGCTGATGCCCAGCTCTTCCTGCTTGTCCATGGTGGTGCGGATGTACTCGGCAATGCTGGCACCGATGGCATAAGCCTGCTTGGCCTCGTCGGTTTCCAGCTTGACCTGTGCGGCAGCTTGGTCAGTCTTTTCTTCTTGTTGTTGACAGGCTGTCACTGCCAGAACGAAAGCAGGGATCACCGCCAGCTTGAACCAGGGCTTCATAGTCACTCCTTCAGTGAAAGGGGCCATCCCCTTTCGTCTTTGGTAAAGTCCTTATACTAAACACAAAATCTTGCATTATTAAATCCATGCCCAGAGTCCTTTTGTTTTGTGTTGTGCTGCTGTTTGGTTGCAGCCCCCAATCCCCGTCCCTGGCCAGCTGGCAGCTGGTCGGCAACGGGGCCTATGGTGCCGATCTGTCGGTACAGGGTGACCTGGCGGCGGTCAGCGGCGACCCCGAGGGGGTGGTGGTCTGGGATCTGAAAACCCAGGCCCCCCGCTACCGGCTGCAGATGAACGTGGCACCTCCCGACCAAGCAGCCTTGACCCGGGGCGGCTACAAGCCGGACGAACGGCTGCCCGCCCAGCCCCTGCCGGTCACCCTGACCCGTTTTTCCGAGAACGGCGCCTACCTGGTGACCGCCGACCAGACCCGCCTCGCCTTGTGGCGAACCGCCGACGGTGAAAACCTCGGTTACTGGCAGGCCGGCAGTTACAGCGGCGCCCCCAGAGTGGACCAACCCGGCACCAGCCAGGTGCACAGCCTGAGGGATGTGGCGGTGTCCAATGGCGGCAATTTCATCGCCTTTGCCAGGGCCGATGGCGTGATAGTGCACCTTAACCGCATCTCCGGGCGGCGCCTGGAGTTCTTGGGCCATAGCGAGAAGGTCAATTCCATCGCCATGTCCGCCAATGGCCTTTATGTGCTGTCCGGCGGCAACGACCACAGGGCAATGCTCTGGAACACCCAGACCGGTCAGGTGCAACGCCCCTTCCCGGCCGAAGGACGAGTGGTGTTGGTGGCCCTGACTCAGGACGGCCGCTATGCCTTTGTGGAAGATGCCGACAACAACGCCCTTATCTGGGATATCCGGAGCGGCCAGGTGAAAACCCGGTTAGCCACCAAGGCCAAGCAGGAGCTCTTTACCAGCGCCCGTTTCAGCGGCGACGGCAAACGGCTACTCACCGGTGGCCCGGGCCGCCAGTTGATCCTGTGGAACCTGGAAAGCGGCCAGCGGCTCTGGCAGCGCCAAGTGGGGGTTGCAGAGGATTACCGGCCGCGCTCGGCGGTGGTCTATGCCACGGCCTTTGCCAAGGACAGGGTCTATTCGGTAAGCTCCGCCGGCTTATTGGAGGCCTGGCCGCTGGAGAAGACGGATGAGTGAAGAACGCCTTAACGATCTGGAAAGCCGCCTGGCCTTTCAAGAGATAGCCCTACAGGAGCTGTCGGACGAGATGGCCAGCCTGCAGCGGCTGGTGGAAAAGCAGCGGGAGCAGCTGGCGCTGATGGCCAGGAAGCTCAAGAGTGCCCAGGGCAGTAACATTGCCGGCGAGCACGAAGAAACCCCGCCTCCCCATTATTGAAAAGGGCGCCGCCGGCGCCCTTATTCGGGTTTAAACAGCCCGATGATGCTTTCCTTGTCGCCCTTGGCGGCGCCTTCGGCGTCGCGGCTGGTCTGGGTCTGCTTATAGCCGCAGGACACGCACTCGATACGCTCGACGTTGTTTTCAATGATGAGCTGAATGCTGTCTTGCTGCTCGCACTGCGGGCACTTGGCCCCGGCGATGAAACGACGCTTTGCCATACTGACTTCCAACCTAGTAGGATTGCCGACATCACGGCAGATGTAGACCGCACATGATACACCTTCAAGACCTGCAATTGATCCGCGGCGGCCAGAAACTCTTCGACGGCGCCGCCCTTACCGTACACGCCGGCCACAGGGTGGGCCTGGTAGGCGCCAATGGCTGTGGCAAGTCCACCCTCTTTGCGCTGCTGCGCGGCGAGCTGGAGGTGGATGGCGGCGACGTCAAGCTGCCCGCCAACTGGACCATTGCCTCGGTCAAGCAGGAAACCCCGGCCCTTGAGCGCCCCGCCATCGATTATGTGATTGACGGCGACGCCCATTACCGGGCCCTGGAGGCCAAACTGGCCACCGCTCAGGCGCACAACGACGGCGACGCCATGGCCCGCATCATGGGCGACATGGAGCAGGCCGGCGGCTACGACATTCGCGCCCGGGCCGGCGCCCTGATGCACGGTTTGGGCTTTGCCGGCGGTGACGAGCTGCGGCCGGTGTCGTCCTTCTCGGGCGGCTGGCGGATGCGCCTTAACCTGGCCCAGGCGCTGATCTGCCCCTCAGATCTGTTGCTGCTGGACGAACCCACCAACCACTTGGATCTCGATGCGGTGTTCTGGCTGGCCGACTGGCTGACCAGCTACAAGGGCACCTTGCTGCTCATTTCCCACGACCGGGATTTTCTCGACGACGTGGTCACCCACATCTGCCATGTGGAGCACCAGAAGCTCAACAGCTACACCGGCAACTACGAGAGCTTCGAACGCCAGCGCGCCGCCCGCCTGGCCCAGCAGCAGGCCATGTTCGAGCGCCAGCAGGCTCAGCGCGCCCACCTGCAAAGCTTTATCGACCGCTTCAAAGCCAAGGCCACCAAGGCCCGCCAGGCCCAAAGCCGCATCAAGGCTCTGGAACGGATGGAAGAGCTGCAAGCGGCCCACGTGGACTCGCCCTTCTCCTTTGTCTTTGAAAACGCCGCCACCCTGCCCTCGCCGCTGCTGGCCATCGACAAAGTGAGCCTGGGTTACGGCGACAAGCAAATCCTCAGTAATGTCAGCCTGCGGCTACAACCCGGTGAGCGCATTGGCCTGTTGGGCCCCAACGGCGCCGGTAAATCCACCCTCATTAAATTCCTGGCTGGCGGCCTTGCCCCGCAAAGTGGCGAGCTGGTACCGGCCCAGGGCCTGAAGGTGGGCTATTTTGCCCAGCACCAGTTGGAATACCTGGACGCCAACGCCTCGGCGCTCTTGCACCTGCAGCGCCTGGCGCCGCAAGTACGGGAGCAGGAGCTGCGCGATTTTCTCGGCCATTTCGGTTTTCGTGGCGACAAGGCCCTGGAGCCCATAGCCCCCTTCTCCGGTGGCGAGAAGGCGCGCCTGGCCCTGGCCCTTATCGTCTGGCAGCGCCCCAACCTTCTGCTGCTGGACGAACCCACCAACCACCTGGACCTGGAGATGCGCGAGGCCCTGACCCTGGCCCTGCAGGATTTTGACGGCGCCATGGTCATCGTCTCTCACGACCGCCACCTGCTGCGCACCACCACCGACACCTTCCTGCGGGTCTCCCACGGGGAGGTGGCGCCTTTTGACGGCGATCTGGACGACTACCACAAGTGGCTAAAAGACCGGGAAAAGGCAGCCAGCCCGGCCAGCGACAACGGCGCCGGCAAGGACAACTCGGCCCAGTCCCGCAAGGACCGCAAGCGCCTGGAGGCCGAGCACCGCACCAAGACCCGGCCCCTTAAGCAAAAAATTGAAAAGCTCGACAAAACCATGGCCAGCCTCGGTGACAAGCTGGCCACCATCGAGGGTCGCCTGGGGGAAGCCGATATCTACGAAGCGGCCAACAAGGCCGAGCTGACCCGGCTCCTTAAGGAGCAAGGGGATGCCAAGGCCGAGCTGGATGCAGTGGAAATGGAATGGATGGCCCTGTCCGAAGAGCTTGAGGGCCTGGACAGCGCCTTTGAGGAACAGTTTGCATGAGCGAGACCTTCTGGGATTACTGCCTGCTGGTCTATCCCCAATGGGAAAAGCAATTGCTGGCCTGGCAGCAAAGCCACGAGCTGGACCTGAACCTCTACCTGCTGGCGGCCTGGCTGGACGAGGAAGAACTGTACCTGGAGCAGGCCACCTGGCTGGCGCTGCTGAGTGAGAGCCGCCGTATCCAAGCCCAGTGGCTGGCACCCTACAGGGCCCTTCGCCACAGCCTTAAGGGCGAGGTCAGCCAAGAGCGCTACCAGGAGCTCAAAGCCATGGAGCTGCGCCTGGAGCGCGAAGCCCAGCGCCAATATCAAGCCCTGGTGGGCAGGGACCCCAGCGCTCAGGACTACCCCCAAAACAAAGCGGCAGGTCCCAAGAACCTGCCGCGTTTAAAAGCCCTCTACCAGCTGCCTTAATGGGCTGACAGGGCCTCGGCGCGTTGGGCCGGGGTCATGTCGCGCAGCTTGACCACCACCGCCACCGGCAGGCGCATCACAGAACCGGCATAAGGCCTGTTGCCCTGGAAGTCCCAGGCTGCCTTATCGCCGTTAAGGTCTTTGATTTGCAGCAGGCGACATTCCTTGTCGCTGGGGGCATAACCCAGCTTGTCAGCGTAGGCAGCCAGGTGGCTTTGGGTCACCTGGTAGCGGATGGCACAGTATTCTTCGTTGGAGTAGGTCACGTCATCGGCCAGGACCTGGCCACACAGCATCATACCGAACAGGGCAAACAGAGACTTTTTCATCACGGGCTCCCATAAGCGCCAATCACCAATCAACGGCGCACAGCTTAGAAAAGCTCCGTGACAAAGCGGTGATGTTCAGGCCAGTCTTTTTGCCCCTTTTGCCCCAGTTTTTCTTATATCAGACCTTGATAAAGATCTGCCGCTTATAAAGCCAGGCCAGCACCAGCCATTGCACCGCCAACAGCGCCAGGGCCGCCCCTAAAGGTTGGGCCGAAGGGCCGAGCGCCGCCAGCCACTGGCCAAAGAGGCTAGCGGCGACATAGGGCCAGTCCACCAGGCTGGAGGCAAGATAAATCGCGATGGCGTTGGCGCCGATCACGGCAAAGGCCAGCCCCAGCCAGCGCAGCCGCAACAGATCGATAAGCACGTAGAAAAGGGCCAACAGCAAGGCGCTCCAGCCGCTGGTGACCAGCACGAAGCTGGAGGTCCAGAGGGTCTTGTTAAGGGGAAACACCAGGCTCCAAAGATATCCCAGGGCCAACAGCCCCAGCCCCAGGGCCGCCAGCAGCACCGCCTTTGACCAGGGCTGGCGAGGACTGCGCAAAAGCCCCCCCGCCACTACCCCCAATAGGGCATTGACCACAGCCGGCAGGGTAGAGAGCAACCCTTCGGGGTCGGCGGGCATCTGCCGGTAATGGATGCCGGGCAGCCAGTGGCCATCGACCCAGGCGTTGGGGGTGGCGGCCGGGTTATCAAGGTGCCCGGCCAGCAATGCCCAGTAGCCCAGCAAGATGGCCAGAGCCACCCCCTGCCAGACCTTGGGCCGGCAATGCCAGACCAGCATGGCCGCCACAAACCAGGCCAGGCCGATACGCCCCAGCACCGAGGCATAGCGCACCTCGTCCCAATGCCCCGGCAGGCCGGTGCCCCAGCCGTGGTTGTAGAGCACCCCGAGCAACAACAGCAGTAACAGCCGGCGCAGGGCACTGCGATAGAGGGCCCGGCGCGCGCCGCCGCCAAGGGCCGAGGCCCGCTTGTCCGCCAGCCCCAGGGTCACCCCGGACAGGAAGATAAAGAGCGGGAAGATACCGTCATAGGCGGTCAAGCCGTGCCAGTCGGAATGGGCCATCTGGCCCGCCAGGCTGTGCCAGATGCCGGCACCGGTCCAGGTAAAGAGAGCGGCAAACAGCAGCTCTCCCCCCAAGATCCAAAACATGTCGAAGCCGCGCAAGGCGTCGACACAAAGCAGGCGTTGGGGCTGAGGCGTTGTCATAGGGCCACCTTGTTGCAATACTTCAACAAAATGACAACGTTGTCTTTTTATTGCAAGCCCATGCCCTCATCGACTTAACCAGGTTTTAACGGCTATGTCGCCTCCGGCCAACCGTTGGCCGCTTGGCCCCTTGGTTGACCTGGCATGGCTACTTAGCATGTCTGTCTTCGCGTTCAACTAGGATGAACAGGTGATCCGCAGTATCGACACCCCCCAAGATATTGAAGCCGTGTTGGCTCTTTGGCAGCAAGCCGGCCTGGCTTTGACGCCGGGACAAGACTGGGACCAAGAAATACAATGGGTTGCCCAGCAGCTGCTGCCCCAAAGCCAAACCTGGCTTTATGAGCAAGAAGGGATACAGGGCTTCATCACCACAGAACAGCGGCAAGTAAAGGCGCTGTGCGTCAGCAACACCGCCAGGGGAAAGGGAATAGGAAAAGCCCTATTAGCCTACGCCCAAAGCCGTTGTCCACAATTGGAAGTGCAACTGATGACATCGGCCCAGGATGGTCACAGCTATTTTAAGCAGCAGGGTTTTCACCCAGTAAGAGAGCTGCTGGACAGCCGCACAGGTCAATTCTTACTGCACATGGCGCCGCGTAAAGCGGGCTCTTACTTCAGCTACTAACGGCCAGGGTGCCGTGTTGGCTGCTCCAATGGCGCAGCAGCAGGCAGAGGCTGAAGGTTAGCGCCAGCACCAGCAGGGACCCCAGCACCACCCCCAGCCACTGGCCATGGTGCCAGAAGGGCGCCAGGTAAAGCCCCCCCAGGCTGGCCCCCAGGTAGTAGAACACCAGATACAGGGAAGAGGCGCTGGCCTTGGCCTTGTCGGCGTTGTGGCTGACCCAGCTCGATGCGTTGGCATGGCACAGGAAAAAGCCAAAGGCGCTGAATAAAAAGCCCAGCATGATCACCCAAAGCCCCTCGGCCAGGCTCACCAGGCTGCCCAGCATCATCAGCCCTATACCCAGCATCATCACCACCGGCTGGCTAAAGCGCCCGGCCAGGCGCCCGGACAGGGCCGAGCCCAGGGTGCCGGACAGATAGGTCAAAAACAGCAGCCCCAGGTAGCGGGCCGGCAGGTTGTAGGGGGCGTCCGACAACCTGAAGGTCAGGAAGCTGTACTGGTTGACGAAGATAAAGAAATTAAGCCCCCCTATGGCAAAGCTCACCAGCAGTAGCCGGTTCCTCAGGTGACCCAGCAGGTCGGCGACCATGCGCTTGGGGTGTAGGGGCTTGGGGCTGAAATGCTGGCTGGGGGGCAACAGCCACAAGAACACCGCCAGCAGCGCCAGGCTGGCCAGCCCCAGCACCCCAAAGCCCGCCTGCCAGCCCAGGGTGTCGGCCAAAAAGCCCCCCATCAGCCGGCCACTGATCCCCCCCAGGCTGTTGGCGCTGATATAGAGCCCCACCGCCGACACCAGGGCTCGCTTGGTCATCTCATCCCCCAGGTAGGCAATGGCGATGGCCGGCAGCCCCCCCAGGAAAAAGCCCTGCAAGGCCCTTAGCACCAGCAGCGCCCCGAAACTGTGCACCTGGGACAGGGCCAAGGTGCAGAGCACGGCGCCCACCAGGGTGGCCACTATGATGGCCCGCCGGCCCAGGGCGTCGGACAGGGGCCCATACAGCAGCAGGGACAGCCCCAGCATCAGGGTGGACAGGGTAAAGCTGTAGGAGGCGGTCAGGGGCGAAACGTCAAACTCGGCGGCCAGCAGCGGCAGCAGGGGCTGGGTGAAATAGAGGTTGGCGAAGATCAGGAAGGATCCCAGGCTCATGGCCAGGGTTGCGCGCCAGAAGGCTTTGGTACCGACCTCTATCATGACAGCTCCTCGAGGGTGTTGAGGGGCACATGATAAAGGCCGGCAGTAGCATCAATAAAATATATTCAACTTATAAAGTTGATAATTAAATCTTATGAGATTCCAGCCAGGCCGCCGCTCCGGTCAGGGCGGAATGGGTCTCTATGGCCAGATAAACTGGGACATCAGACAGATAGCCCGTCATCACCCCTTTTTGGGTAAAGCCGTCCACAAAGCGGCTTTTGAGGAAGAACTCCAAGAAGCGCGGCAGTATGCCGCCCCCCAGGTAGAGGCCGCCCCGGGCGCCCTGGGCCAGAGCGATGTCGGAAGCCACGCCCCCCAGCCATTCACAGAACAGGCTCAGGGTTTCAAAGCAGGTGGGGTCACCGTCCAAGGCCATCTCGCTGATGTCGGCAGACGTCAGGGCCTTGGGCACGTCGCCCTTGACCTTGGCCACGGCCCGGTACAGGTTGGGCAGGCCGGAGCCGGACAGGGCCCGCTCGGCGGAGACAAAATCCAGGTCTTCGGCCAGGGCGGACAGTACCTGGCGCTGCTGCTCGGTGGCGGCGCCCAGGGCAATATGGCCCCCTTCGCAGCCGATGGCACTCCAGCCGCCCTTACCGTTGGGGACAAGGCTGGCCACACCCAGGCCGGTGCCGGGCCCCAGTACCGCTATGGGGGCCGTTTCCACCGGCTTGCCGTCACGGACCTGCACCAGGGCCTGGGGCGGCAGCAGCGGAATGGAGTTGGCATAGGCGACGAAGTCGTTGATCACTTCCAGCTGCACCAGCCCCAGGGCCTGGCGCAGCTCATTGATGGAAAAGCGCCAATCCAGGTTGGTCAGGTGGACTTCATCGCCACCCACAGGGCCGGCTACGGCCAGGCAGACATGCTTGGGGGCATGGTCGGCCACCAGCGCCAGGTAATGGGCCACCAGGGCCTGCATGTCGGCAAAATCGCCGGAGGGGAAACGTTCCTGATAGGCGATATCGAAACGGCCGTCTGTTTTGCCGGTGACCAGACCGAAACGGGCATTGGTGCCGCCGATGTCGGCGACGACGAAAGGAGATGTCTGCGTAACCATGATTACCGTACCGTCTTCAAACACAAAATCGTGTTAATTTATTCTTTCCTAAGACCCTGGTGCGACAGCGAAAGATCCGACCCTATGCGCAATAAAGGCAAGGCCACATCCTTTGACATAGCCCACAGAGCGGGCGTTTCGCAGTCCACGGTCTCCCGCGCCCTGCGCGGCAGTCCCCTGGTCAATAAGGAAACCCGTGATCGCATCCAGGCCATAGCACGGGAGCTCAACTACAAGGTGGACAAGAATGCGTCCAACCTCCGTAGCCAGCACTCCGGCACCCTGGCCCTGCTGCTGTTCGAGGATCCCACCCCGGATGACTCCCTGATAAACCCCTTTTTCCTGTCCATGCTGGGGTCCATCACCCGGGCCTGTGCCCAGGCGGGCTATGACCTACTGGTGTCCTTCCAGCAGTTGAGCGATGACTGGCATGCCGATTATGAAGACAGCAACAAGGCTGACGGCATTATTTTATTAGGGTACGGTGATTATGTGGCGTACCAGTCAAAGCTTGAGCAATTGGTGGCCCAGGGCACCCATTTCGTGCGCTGGGGCGCCGTGCTGCCGGAGCAGCCTGGCCTGTCCATCGGCTGCGACAACTTCCAAGGTGGCCGCGACCTGGTGGAGCATCTGTTGGCCCTGAGTCGACGCAGGGTAGCCTTTCTCGGCCACGCTTCCAATCATTACCCCGAGTTTTTTGAGCGCTACCAGGGTTACTGCGCCGCACTGGCTGCGGCCGGCCTCAAGGTTGACCCGGCCCTGCAACTGGACGCCATCACCACCGAACAGGCCGGCTACGAAGCCGTTTGCGCCCTGCTGGATGCGGGCCAGTCCTTCGACGCCGTCTTCAGCGCCAGCGATCTTATCGCCCTTGGCGCCATGCGCGCCCTGACCGACAGAGGCTTTAAGGTACCCGAACAGGTGGCGGTGGTGGGCTTTGACGACATCCACATGGCCGCCTTTGCCACCCCGCCCCTGACCACGGTGCGCCAAAATACCAAAAGAGCCGGGGAGCTGTTGGTCCAATCACTGCTGCGCACCCTGCACAATCTGCCGGTGCAAAGCGCCAAGATCCCCGCCGAACTGGTTATTCGCCGCTCTTGCGGACAGGCCGTGCCATAAGGGCGTCCAGCCCGGCCTTAACGGCCGGGTCTGTCACTGCCTGATCCAGCACCAGCACTCTGAGGCCGTGAGCCGGTACCGCCAGCGCACTGCCCTTGGCAAGAGCCAGGGACTGGCCGCTCTGGGCGTCCTGCCAGGTGCCTGCTTGCAGGGGCCCGGCAAGGCTGGCCTCGACAGTTTTATCCCCCTTGTTCAGTAACACCAGAACCTGCTGGTGCACCCCGTCCTTTTGGTAGACCCGTAGGAACTGGGCCTGGTCGCCGGCCAGTGCCAGATCCAATTGCAGCCCCTGCTGCAGCGCCACATAACGGGCCCGCAGCTGCCCCACCGCCTTGAGGTGGCGGTAGATGGGGCTTTGGGGGGCGCCGTCGATACGGGCCTGGCCCAGGTAATTGCGGTTACCGGCGTGTTCGGCGGCGCCGCGCATAAAGCCCAGTTCCGAACCCTGGTAAATTACCGGTATGCCCCTGGCGGTAAAGAGCCAGTTGTGGGCGTCAATAAAGCCGTTGTCGCTGGCCGCCATGCGCGGCATGTCGTGGTTGTCGTAGAAGGTGGTCAGCTCATAGGGGTTTTGGTAGGGGCCCTGCTCCAGGTACAGGGCGGGGGTGAGGGTTTCAAAGCCCTTACCCTCGGCAAACACCTGGTTAAGGGCCGCCTTCAGGGGAAAGTCCAGCACGCTGATGGCGCCATTCTCCGGCCAGGTGTGCTGGGCTATCTTGGCGGCGTCGAAGTCGTAGCTTTCGCCGAACATGAAAAAGCCCGGGTGGCGGGCGCGGATGCGCTGGCTAAAGGCCTGCCAGAAGCGGTGGGACACATGCTTGATGGTATCGATGCGAAAGGCGTCTGCGCCCTGCTCTATCCACTGCTCGTAGGCCCCCACGAAATAGTCCAGCACGGCGGCGCTGTCGTCGTCGTTGTCCGACAGCTGCACCATCTCCCCCTGGCGGTGGGAGAAGGCGGCCAGGGGGTCTTTGGGGTCCAGCTGTTCCGGGGGCAGGTTGTGGTGGTCCGCCACCAGCTTGCCGTCTTTATCGAAAATTTGCCCAAACTGGGGCTGCTTGACCGGCATGGTATAGGCCGGGGAGCCGTGGTTAACCACGATATCCAGCACCGTTTTCAGGCCCTTGACCTTCATGGCGGCGGTGAACTGGGCAAAGGACAGGCCCGGGCTTTCTAGGTGCTCGTCCACCCGGTAGAAGTTCACCCCCCAATAGCCGTGGTAGCCGGTCTTGCCCTGGTCGGTAAAGGCACTGCCCCAGCTGACCGGGCTGCCGCCGGTAAAGGCCTGGTCCGGGTTGTCCACTATGGGGGTTATCCACACCGCCCCAAAGCCCATGCCCTGGATGTAGTCGGCGTTGTTGAGGATGCCTTTGAAATCCCCCCCCAGGTAGCCGATGTTGGCGCTCTGGCCGCCGGGGCCTGGCACCGGGATATCAAAGGTGGGGTGCTCCCCGCCCTGGTGGCGGTGGTCGTTGCCGGTATCGCCGTTGACGAAGCGGTCCGTCATCACGAAATAAATGGGGCTCTTGGCAAAGGGCTCGGTGGTGCCGTAGTAGTCCGCCGCCAGGGCCTGGCAGCTGGCCAGGGCCAAAAGGCCGGGAAGCCAGGGTTTCATGGGCCGCTCCTTATTTGCTTGGGGCCAGGGCCGCCATGGCCTGGTCGCCGTTTTCCTGCACCCTAAGTACGCAAAGCCCAGCCACCACCAGGCTCACGCCCCCTATTACCAGGGCGTACACCGGCTGGTTGCCAAAGAAACTCTTGAGCATAAAGCCCAGCACGCTGGCCGCCAGCAGTTGGGGGATCACGATAAAGAAGTTGAAGATGCCCATGTAGATACCCATTTTGTCGGCCGGCAGGCGGTCCGACAGCAGGGCATAGGGCAGGGACAGGATGGAAGCCCAGGCAAAGCCCACCCCCACCATGGACAGCAGCAGCCAGTCCGGATCCTTGATAAGGGCGATGGACACCAGGCCGGCGCCCCCCAGGCAGACGTTGATCAGGTGGGCGATGCGCAGGCCCCAGGCCCTGACCATCAACGGGATCACCAGGGCAGCCAGGGCGGCAAAGCCGTTATAGGCGGCAAAAAGCACCCCGACCCAGTTGGCGCCGTCGTTATAGGCGGCGGACTGGCTGTCGGTGGCGCCGAAATGGATCTGGGTCACCGCCGAGGTGGTGTAGATCCACATGGCAAAGAGGGCAAACCAGGAGAAAAACTGCACCCAGGCCAGGCGGCCCATGGCCGGGGGCATGGTGTAGAGGTCGGTCATGATGGTGCTGAACATGCCCTGGCCCTGGTGCCAGGACAGCCCCAGCAGCGCCAGGCCGTAAACCGCCAGGCCACCGGCCAGCAGGTACAGCTCCTTTTCCAGCTGCCAATAGGCCACCACGCCACCCAAAACCAGGGCCGCCAGCAACCACTTGCCGCCGCTGCGCCTGGCCTGGGCCGGTGCCAGGGTTTGGCTGTGGGCGGTTTTGGCGCCGTCAAAGCCGTGCAGGGTGTCGGGGGCGTATTCGCGGGTGGACACCACAGTCCAGCCCACCGCCAGGAACAATACCAGGCCGCCAAAGTAGAAGGCGTATTTGACGGTGTCGGGAATGGCGCCAGCCTCGGCCACGTTACTGACCCCGCATTTGGCGAGGATCCAGGGCAGCATGGACGCCACCACGGCGCCGATGCCGATAAAGAAGCTTTGCAGGGTGTAACCCAGGGGCCGCTGCTTGGGGGGCAGCTGGTCACCCACGAAGGCCCGGAAGGGTTCCATGGAAATATTGATGGAGGCGTCCATGATCCACAGCAGCCCCGCCGCTATCCACAGGCTCGGGGAGTTGGGCATGGCAAACAGGGCCAGGGTGGTGAGCACCGCGCCCACCAGGAAATAGGGGCGGCGCCGGCCCAGGCGGGTCCAGGTGCGGTCACTCAGGTAACCCACCACAGGCTGCACCAGCAGGCCGGTCAAAGGGGCGGCTATCCAGAGGATGGGGATGTCGTCCACCGAGGCCCCCAGGGTCTGGAAGATACGGCTGACGTTGGCGTTTTGCAGGGCAAAGCCAAACTGGATCCCCAGGAAACCGAAACACATGTTCCAGATCTGCCAGAAGGAAAGCTGCGGTTTTGTGGTCATGCGGTGTATTCCTCGTTGGGGCGCCGGCGGCGCCCTGCTCGGGGCTGTTGGCTCCCCGACCGGCCCAAGGCAAGTAACCTTACCTTTACGTAGACGCCATGTTCACCCGAGCCAGGGTGGCGGACAACGCCATGCATACGTATTCATCCCCGCCCTCGGGCCGCCAAAACCGGCCAAGGCCAGGAAAAATCAGCCCTGGCCAGCACCTTAGCCCCAGCCTAACCGCTTGACGTTTAGGTCAACCTTTTTACCCTGCATACGTATGCAGCCGGTTGTCGCCCCGAAGGCCCCTGTCTTAAGCTGCACGGCAAACAAGGGGCCTGTCCCCTTTCCAAACAGCAGATTGGGGTAGCTATGAGTCAAGCACCTTGGTGGCGCGGCGCCGTCATTTACCAGATTTATCCCCGCAGTTTCAGCGACACCAACGGTGACGGCGTGGGGGATCTGCCCGGCATCATCGACCGCCTGGACTATATCCAGTCCCTGGGGGTGGATGCCATCTGGGTTTCCCCCTTCTTCAAATCCCCCATGGCCGACTTCGGTTACGACATCGCCGACTACCGGGACGTGGACCCGCTGTTCGGGCAGCTGGCCGACTTCGACCGGCTACTGGCCGGTGCCCACGAGCGCGGCATCAAGGTGATGATTGACCAGGTGCTGTCCCACACCTCGGTAGACCACGACTGGTTCAAGGAAAGCCGCGAAAGCCGCGACAACCCCAAGGCCGACTGGTATGTCTGGGCCGACGCCCAGGAAGATGGCACCCCCCCCAACAACTGGATGAGCCTGTTCGGCGGCGTGGCCTGGCAATGGGAACCGCGCCGCGGCCAGTACTACCTGCACAACTTTTTGTCGTCCCAGCCGGACCTGAACTTCCATAACCCGGCGGTGCAACAGGCCACTTTGGACAACGTTAAGTTCTGGCTGGACAAGGGCGTGGACGGCTTCCGCCTGGACGCCATCAATTTCTGCTTCCACGACCAGGCGCTGCGGGACAACCCGGCCAAACCCAAGGAAAAGCGCCTGGGGCGTGGCTTCAGTGCCGACAACCCCTACGCCTTCCAGTACCACTATTACAACAACACCAGGCCAGAGAACCTGCCCTTCCTGGAAGAGCTACGGGCCCTGGTGGACAACTACCCCGGCGCCACCACCCTGGGTGAGATCTCCTCGGAAGACTCCCTGGCCACCACCGCCGAATACACCGAAGTGGGCCGCCTGCACATGGGCTACAGCTTCGAGCTGCTGGTCAACGACTTCTCGGCCGCCTATATCCGCACCACGGTGCAGAACCTGGAAGCCAAGATGACGGTGGGCTGGCCCTGCTGGGCCATCTCCAACCATGATGTGCCCCGGGCCATCAGCCGCTGGGGCGGTGAAGCGCCGCCGGCCCACATGGCCAAGATGCTCAGCGCCATGGTCTGCTCCCTGCGCGGCTCGGTCTGCATCTACCAAGGTGAAGAGCTGGGCCTGGACGAAGCCCAGGTGGCCTTCGACGACCTGCAAGACCCCTACGGCAAGACCTTCTGGCCCGAATTCAAAGGCCGCGACGGCTGCCGCACCCCCATGCCCTGGACCGACGGCGAACACGGCGGCTTCAGCAGTGCCAAGCCCTGGCTGCCGGTACCGGACAGCCACAAGCAAAAGGCGGTGGCCCACCAGGACCAGGACAGCGATTCCATCCTCAACGGCTTTCGCCGCTTCCTGGCCTGGCGCAAGCAGTTCGAGGCCCTGGTACAGGGCAGCATCCAGTTCTGGGATACCGCCGAGCCGGTGCTGGCCTTTGAGCGCCAATGGCAGGGCCAGACCCTGCTGGTGGCCTTCAACCTGTCCGGAAAAGACCACACCCTGGCTCTGGACGGCCACTGGCAAGCCCTGGACGGCCACGGCCTGGTGGCAGGCAGCCTCCAAGGCGGCAGCCTGGCCCTGCCCCCCTACGGCAGCTTCTTCGCCCTTAAGGGCTGAAAAGAACGGGCCTTGGGCCCGTTTTTTATGCCTTGATTTGCTCGGCTACGGCGGCGTTGAGCCTGGCCATGGCCGGGGCTATGTCCTCTAGTGCTATGGGCCCCAGCCCCAGCAGCAAATGCCGGGGCCGGGTACCGGCCGCCAGGCCGAAGGGGCCGCTGTGGCTGACATTGACCCCCAGCGCCCTGGCCCGGATCACCAATGCCTCTAGATCCAGCGCCTCATCGGCCAGCAGCGCCATATGGACCCCGGCCAGCAGCGGCACCGGGACCAGCCAGGGGCAACCGGCCAGGGCCTGGCACACCTCCTGGTGCTTGGCCCGGTACTGCTTGCCCATGGCCCTGACGTGGCGCCTAAGGGCCCCCTGGCGGATAAATTCGGCCAGGGCGGCCTGGGCTACCAGCGGGCTGTGCAGATCCGCCGCCTGGCGGGCCAGTACCAGGGGCTGGACCAGCCAGTCCGGCACTATCACAAAGCCCAGGCGCAAGTCCCCGAACATGCATTTGGAAAAGGTGCCCACGTACAGCACCCGGCCGTCCTTATCCAGGGTCTGCAAGGCGTCGATGGGCTGGCCCCCCAGCTGGAACTCGGCGTCGTAGTCGTCTTCGATGATCAAAAAGTCCCGGGCCCTGGCCTGTTGCAGCAAAGCCAGGCGCCGGCTGGCCGACATGGCCACCGTAGTGGGGAACTGGTGGGACGGGGTCACGTAGACCAGGTCCACCCCGCCGGGCAGGGCGTCCACCATCAGCCCTTCCGCGTCCACCGGCACCTCCACCACCCTGGCCCCGGCCGCCAAGAAGGCACGGCGGGCCATGGGGTAACCGGGAGACTCCATGGCCACCAGGGTCTTGCCCGGTTCGATAAGGGCAGAGCCAATCAGGCTAAAGCCCTGCTGGGCGCCGCTGCACACCAGCACCTGGCCCGGGTTGCAGGACACCGCCCTGGACTGGGACACGAAAGAGGCAATTAGGGCCCTCAGGGGCGGGTAGCCGGCCCAGTCCATGTCCAGGCCCTGGGTTTCGAATTGGCGCAGGGCCCTGACCTGGCACCGGCGCCAGTGGTCGAAGGGAAACAGGGACAGATCCGCCGCCCCCAGGGCAAAATCGTAGGGAAGGGCCCGCTCGGGGGGCGCAAACAGGGTCAGATCATGCCACAGGCCCTTGAGCCAACGGCCGGCGTCGGGGCGTCCCGGTTCCTGGCTGGCGGGCAGGGCCAAGTCCCGGACCTCGGTACCGCTGCCGGGCTTGCTGAGCAGCAGTCCCTCACTGGCCAACTGCTCGTAGACCTGCATCACGGTATTGCGCGACACCCCCAACAGCGCCGCCAACTGGCGGCTGGGGGGCAGCAGGGTGCCGGCCTTGAGGCGACCCTCGAAGATGGCGTGGCTGAGCTGGCGTTGCAGCTGCACCCGCAGCGGTTCTTGCCCCTGGCGGTCCACCCGCAATTGCAGGCCGAAAATTGGATCCATGACTTTGCTCAGTATTGGCACTCTCAGGGTACCAATATTAGTGCGATCCTTAGGCTATCCCAAACTGAAACGAGGCCACTCCCATGGTAATTTGGCAACGCCTCCTGACCGCCCTCTGCCTGCTGTGCAGTGCAGCAGCCCTGGCGCAGGACAATGCTTACCAGCATATCCCCCTCAAACGCTTCACCGACCAGGCCCCCGTGACCCTGGCCAGCCTGCCCCAAGGCAAGCCCATCTACCTGAAATTCTGGGCCAGCTGGTGCAAGCCCTGCATGGAGCAGATGCCCCACTTCGAGCACGCCTACCAGCGCTACAAGGACAAGGTCAACGTGCTGGCCCTGAACATCAACATCAACGAGTCCAAGGAAGCCATCGATAAGGTGGTGGAGCACTACGGCCTGCATATCCCCATCTGGCTGGACAACGAAGGGGCCCTCGGGGTTGCCCTTGGCCTGGTAGGCACTCCCTACCACGTGCTGATCAATGCCCAGGGCCAGGTGGTCTACACCACCCATGAGGCGGACGCCGAGCTGGACCGCCAGCTGGAACTGCTGGCCGAAGGCAAGGCCCAGCCGCCCCTGGCTTCCACCGGCCTTGACGACACCCAGGCCAACCAGCAGCTGGCGCCCTGGCTGCAAGGGGAAAAACTGCTGTTCTTCACCGCCACCTGGTGTGACTGGTACCTGGCAGACACCCGCCCGGCCATGGCCCAGCGCTGCACCAAGGTGCAAAAAGGGCTCAACGACCTGACCGCCGCCCTGCCCAACCGCCCCTGGCAAATCCTGGTCAACCACCTGTGGACCGATCAGGCCGCCGTGGACGAATTCCGGGAAAAATTCCAGCTGCGCCAGCCGATCCAGATCGATGAACTGGGTCTGCTGTTCAACCACTTTGCCATCCGCGACATCCCCACCCTGCTATGGGTCAAGGACGGCCAGGTGCTGGCCCGGATCACCGACTTTGACGACCAGGCCGCCCTGGTCAAGCAGCTCAGCGCCACCAAGCCGGCCTTTTTGCCGGTGGACAAGGCCTTTACCCTGAGCAGCCAGCGCGACGGTGACCAACTGGTGGTGACCTGGAAAATCGCCGACGGCTACTACCTCTACCAGGACCAGCTGCAACTGAGCGCCGGCGGCAAGCCGCTGCCCATCAGCTATCCCAAGGCCATCAGCCACCAGGATCCCTACTTCGGCACCAGCCGCATCTACCGCCAGCAGCTGCGCCTGAAGGTGCCCCTGGCCCAGGGCCAGCAGCTGAAGGTGCGGTTCAGGGGCTGCGCCGACGCCGGCCTCTGTTACCCCCCCACCAGCCGCACCCTGCCCTGACGGCTGTTATCCCGGCAAGGCCCCCGCTAAGATGGGGCCTTGCCAGTCAAGGATAAGGCCCATGGATAGCAAAGCCCTTCGCCAGTACCTGCTCAGTAAACCCGAAGCGGTGGAAGACTTCCCCTTCGGCCCGGAGATCGCCGTCTATAAGGTGCGGGGCAAGATGTTCGCCCTGACCGGCCATTTCCTGGGCGGCGAGGCGGTCAACCTCAAATGCGACCCGCACCAGGCCATGGCTCTTAGGGACATCTTCAGCGCCGTCAAACCGGCCTACCACATGAATAAATTGCACTGGAACACGGTGCTGCTGGACGGCAGCCTGCCCCAGGGGGAGCTGCAGCAACAGGTGGACGCCTCCTTTGCCCTGGTAGTGGCGGGGTTAAAGAAAAAAGAGCGGGACGCCTTCAAGGCCAAATACGCTTTGTAACCTTTTTCCCCTTGGCAGGGCCGCCCCAGGCCCTAGACTGACCCTTTTAGCCCAAGCCCTTCTCATGAACCGAGCCCATCACCTGGTTGCCCTCTACCAGATCTTCACCGCCCTGGCCTTTGTGGCCCTTATTCCCCTCGGCCTCTGGCAGGACCAGGCACCGGATCTGACCTTGCTGGCCCCCTGGCTGCTGGCGGCCCTTGTCAACCTGCTGGCCGGAGCCTGGCTCCTCAAAGGCCGGGGCCTGTGGTGGTCGGCCCTGAACCTGGCTCTGCAAGTGCCGGGCTTGGCCCTTGGGGATAGCCTCGGCGGCTGGCAATACCACTACCAGGGGCTGTTGACCCTGGATCTCTGGTATCAGTGGTATGGCAGCTTTAGCGGCAGTGGCCTGCGCTTCGCCCTGGAGCCGGACTGGCTGTTGCTGGCCGAACCGGGGCTGACCCAGAGCCTGCACCTGAACCTGGTGGCCCTGGCCGCCCTAATCGGCCTAGCTTGGGGCATGAAAAAGCCGGGCTAAGCCCGGCTTTTTATCAGAAGGCGATGTCACCTTTAAGGACCGCCACCCAGGCGTTGTCGTTTTCACTCAAACCGCCGGGGTTGTGGATGTATTGCAGTTCGGGGCGCACCGCCAGGTAGGGGGTGACCTGGAACTTGTAGTAGCTGGCTACCACAGTTTCGCTGTCCTGCACCGGTACCTCGCTGTTCAGAGCCAGGGCCAGGGCGCGCTGGCCATCGCTAAGGCGATCGCTCACATGCAGGTACTTGACCGCCAGGCCCCATTGGTCCTGGGCACGGGCCGCGAAGGGGCCCTTGTAGGTCAGGCCGAGGGCCAGTGAGCGGTCAACTGTGGTCAGGTCACGGTCGTTGAAGGTGGCGGTGGCAAAAAGGCTCAGGCCACGGCTGCTATCACCGCCCACTGAGGTCAGCTGCTGCTCGGCCACCAAGTAGGCGCCGCCTTTGTGATCTTTTTGGCGTGGGGTACCGCCGTCCACCAGCAGCACGCCGTCGTCGCTGTTGAAATAAAGGTCGTTGCCACCGGCAGTGTCGTACCAGTAACCCAGCTTATAGGTACCGTCCAGGCCGTTGAGCTTGGGGGTCCAGCCCAACTCCACAGGCAGCGTCATGCCGACGGTGCCGTGAGGGTTGCCGAAGTTGAGGCGCTGCTCGTTTTCCAGCCAGCTGGGATTCATCTGGTAAACACCGCCCTTGAGGTACCACTCCTCATTGAGGTTGTACCTGGCCACGGCGGCCCACTGGCTGATGGGCCAGTTGTAGATGGTGCTGTTGAAGTTACCGGGCTGGGAACCGCAGAAACCCAGGTAGGCAAACTCGCACTGGAAGCTGCCGAATTCGGCGCCCACATTCATGCGGCCCAGCTTCAGGCGCAGGTCGCCGTCCAGCAGGTCCTGCTGGTAGTAAAATTCGGAGATACGGGTTACGCGGCCACGGCCGTAGACTTCCAGTGACTGCATCAGCTGGCCGATTTCGGCTTTGTTGTTGATGTTCTGCGCCTGGCCGCCCCTGTTGGTCAGGGAGAAGCGGAAGCTGCCGCCGGACAGGCCCAGCAACTTGTCCAGGTCATAGTCCAGGGCCAGTACCGTTTGGTCGGCATAGCTGGTAGCGTGGCGCTGGCCGCCGCTGAGGTTGCCACCGGTTTGAAAGCCGTAGCTCAAGCTGACGTCGATGCCCTCATCATGCAATTTAGTGCGGGTGCCGCCCCAGTCCCCAAAGAGGTAGTTGTCTTTGGCAAAATCGGCGGCTTGGGCTGCATAACCGGTCAGCAGCCACAAGGCAGAGGCAGCGACCAGGGATCTTTTCATGGGCATGGTTGCGATCTTCTTTTCTGGGGGCCTATGGCCCTGTTGTTGTCACTATTGCTCAGCTTAGAAGCTGCCGCGAAGTAAGCCGTTGCTACCACCCGAAGCGGGGCATTACGGCACTACATTGGCAGCGGTCCCTCTTTTATCATGGGCCAGGGCGGCAAAAAGCGAAGGAAATACCTGAGTGGTCGTCTGGGCTGGGTTGGCGGTGCCCGGTTGCCGCACCTTTATGCCAGTGCCCCGGCCGACCCGGAGCGGCGCTTTATCGAGGATAAACATGGATATCAAAGCCCTGCGCTATTTCTACCAGGTGGCCCGGCTGGGCAGCTTCACCCAGGCCGCCCAGCTGCTGGGGGTGGCCCAGCCGGCGGTGAGCATGGCGGTGCGCAAACTCGAAGACAGCCTGGCCCTGAGCCTGTTTCACCGCCAGGACCGCAGGGTCAACCTCACCGATGAAGGCCGCCGGCTGCTGCCCCATGCCGAGCGTATTTTAAAGGCCCTGAGCGACGCCGAGCTGGAGATGGAAGAGCTCAAGGGGCTTAGCACCGGGGAGGTGCGGGTGGGTATTCCGTCCATGCTGGGGTCTTACTATTTCCCGCCTATCCTGATGGCCTTTCGCAACCGCTACCCCAACCTCAACCTGTCGGTGATTGAAGGGGGCACCTGGCAGCTGCGCCAGATGCTGGAAGCCGGGGAGTTGGACCTGGCGGTGATCGTCTCGGAGTTCTTGCCCCCGGAACTGGAGGCCAGGGTGTTTCTCACCGAGGAAATGCTGGTGACGGTAGCCAAGGATCACCCCTTTGCTGCCCTGGCCGCCGTGGACACCCAGGCCTTTTTCGACCAGGAGCTGGTGATGTTCCAGGAAGGCTATTTTCACCGCAAGATAGTGGACCGCCTGGCCAAAGAGGCCGGACGGCGGCCCAATATCGTCTTCCAGACCAACCTCATCCCCCTGATCAAATCCATAGTGCGCCAGGGCTTTGGCATATCCACCCTGCTGCGCATGGCGGTGGCGGACGAACCCGAGCTGGTGTCGGTGCCCTTCAAGGACCCGTTGTGGCTACAGCTGTCCATTGCCTGGCGCAAGGACAGCTACCTGTCCCGGGCTAACAGCGCCTTTGTGGATTTCCTGTTGGAAGCGTCCTGAAGCCTATTGCACTGCAGATTCTTGGGGCTGGGCTGCTCAGAGGCTGTCACCAATTTATACAGACGTAGGACGGGCAGGCTGGCATAAATGTCACTACTGGCGATCCCTATTGGCGGTTGGACCGTAGGCCTAGGGTCAAAATAGGAGTCTCCATGCTAACCCTTCACCACCTGGAACTGTCCCGCTCCACCCGGGTCTTGTGGCTGCTCGAAGCCCTGGCCCTACCCTATGAGCTGAAAACCTACCGGCGCGACCCCAAGACCTACCAGGCCCCGGCCGAACTCAAGGCGGTACATCCCCTGGGCAAGTCGCCGGTGCTGACCGACGGCGATACCCTGGTGGCCGAGTCCGCCGCCATCATCGAATACCTGCTGGATAACTACGGCCAAGGCCAACTGCGCCCCACCCAGGGCCAGGCCCTGCTGGATTACCGTTACTGGCTGCACTATGCCGAAGGCTCCCTGATGCCGCTGCTGCTGATGAAGCTGGTCTTTGCCAGGATCCCCAAGGGCCCCATGCCCTTTTTCATCCGCCCCATCGCCAAGGGCCTTATGGCCAAAGTGCAGCAAAAATTCCTGGCGCCCCAGCTCCATACCCACCTGGCCTACATAGACGGTTACCTGGCCGACAACACCTGGTTTGCCGGGGATTTTTCCGCCGCCGACATCCAGATGAGCTTCCCCCTTGAAGCCGCCAGCACCCGGATCGAAATAAATCAATACCGCAATATTCAAGCTTTTATTGAACGCTGTCGCCAGAACCCGCATTATCAGCAGGCCATAGTGAAAGGTGGCCCTGTTGTGATCGGGGCTAACTAGGAAGACCACATCACGGCAGGGAGCTGAGAACATGGCGATGACATCACTGATGAGCACTTCAAGCACTGTCCCCGGCGAAGGGGAGAAGCCAAACACCGACTTGAGCCGGGAGCAACTGGAACTCCAGTTCCTGAGCCAGGTGCTGCATCAGCTGCGCGACCAGGCCGAGCCCCTGCCCCGCTGGACCCGCTTTAAACTCTGGGTACGCCGCCTAAAAGGCCCAACCAAAACCCACTGAGCCCTGCCGCCCCGGCAAGGGCTCCACATAGCGCCCGGCGCTTTGGTTGACCACCACGGCCCCGGCCAGGTCCTTATCCAAAAGGTTGTCCAGCCTGGCCCAAAGCTGCACCGGCCCCCATTGCCCCTGCCAGCCCAGATCCCAGCGATTGCCCCCCGGTACGTATTGGCTGTTGTCGTCGTTGGCCGGGGTACGGCTGCGGTGCTGCCAAGCCAGCACCAGGGCCTGTTGCCCGTCCAGTTGCCAACGCAGGGATTGGCGCATGTCCAACCTGGCCACCCCGGCGACCCGGCGGCCGTCGTCGAAACGGGCATCGAGCCAAGTGGCGGCCATTGACCATTGCCAATCCCCCCATTGGCGGGAAAGGGCCCCTTCCAGGCCCCGGCGGCGGCTGTCCTGGCCGTTGCCGTAGACGGTGCGGCCATTGTCGCTTTGCACCACCACCAGTTCGCGGCGGCTGTCGATGGCAAAGGCGGTCAGGGTGCCCCGCCAGGGCCCACCCTCATAGGCAAGGCCCAGCTCGCCTTGGCGGTGGCGGCTGCTGTCCAGGTCCCGGTTAAAGCCGCCCCCGTCCAGGGAATAAGCCATCTCAGTCAGGGTGGGGGTTTCAAAGCCCTGGCCCAGGCTGACAAAGCCGTCCAGCCCTTCGGCCAGGGGCTGGCGGTAACCCAGGGCCCAGGCCCATTGCCCGAAACGCCCCGCACCGCTGTCATCGCTGCCAAAACGATCCGCCACCTGGACCCGGCTCTGGCTGTGGCGAAGGCCGGCAGTCAGGCCCCCGGCCTCGGCAATCAGGTAGTTGTCCAGGCTGCGCACCGTACCGGTGTCGTCCCGGCGCAGCTCCCCTTGCTGGCCAAAACGGTTGGCAAAGCCCAGGCGATCATCTTGCTGGCGCTGGTACTCGCTGCCCAGGGTCCAGGCCAGGCCCTGCCACTGGGGGCGCCATTCCAGGCGGACGCCCTGGCTTTGCCGGTCCAAATCGACAATGCCACCGGCGCTGCTGTCCCCCACAAAGGGCAGGTACTGCACCACCTGGCGCCGCCCCAACCAGGCCGATGCTGCCCAATCCCCCCCTTGCCAGCCAAGGCCGCTGAGGCGGTCACGAACACTTTTGTGGGTATCGAAGCGCAAGGCGGCGGCGCTGCCCTGTTTTGGGTCGGCCTGCCATTGGGCCAGGGTCAGGGATTGGGGATCTTCCAGGCGCGGCTCGACACTCTGTTGGCTGAAGGCCCAGAAATCGCCGCTGCCGCCGGCCAGGCGCCACTGGTTGCGGCTGGCCTGGCCGTGGGGGCGAAAGCCATCCAGCGCCAGATGCTGGCCATCCAGGCGCAGCCAGCTGTCTTTGCCATGCCACTGACCGCTGGCACCCAGGCGGCGCTGGCCGTCATCGCCGGCCATGGCCGACAGGCTGGCACCATTTTCTGCCACCTGCTGGCTGCGAAAACGCAGTACCCCGCCGCTGGCATTGCCATACAGGGCCGCCAGGGGCCCTTTGATCAGGCTGGCTTCGGCAACCGCAGAAGTCTGTAGGGCCGACAGCTGGCCTTGGCCGTCGGCGCTGGACAGGGGAATACCGTCCAGCTCCAGGCGCAGCCCCCTGACCCCAAAGCTGGAGCGGGCGCCAAAGCCCCGCACCACCAGGCGGGTGTCCTGGGCCAGGTTGGCGCGGCTGTCCACCTGCAGGCCCGGCATACCCTTGAGCCAATCGCCGTTGTCGAGCCAGGGCCCAGGGGCTGGGCTGGCATTGGCGGTGGAAGGGGGCGCCGCTCCCAGGCGGCTCCCCAGCACTTCGATATGCTCCGGCTCCTGGCTGGCGGCAGCCAGGATCAGCAGGCAACTCAGGCTCATGGAACCGTCCCTGTCGGCAATGGTGTCAGCCCATCATGCCTCTTTTTCCCGGCCAAATACCAGGTAGCGCTGGGCCAGGAAGCTCACCGCCAGTATCACCGCGTCTGCCAGGGGTTTACCCAGGAAGGGCGACAGGCCCAGGCCATAGAGCCCCTTGGTGAGGGCGTAGCTCAAGGCCACCAGGGCCAGGGCCAGGGCGCCGTAGCGGCCCGCTTCCCTGGCCAGGCTGCCCCGGCTTTGAAAAACCCAGAAGCGGTTGGCGCCGAAGTTGAAAAGCGCCGAGAACAGCCGGGCCAGTATCAAGGCCAGCAAGATCTCACCGCTGACCAGGTAAAGGGCACTGAAAAGCAGGTAATCCAGGCCAGCCGAGGCCAGGCCCACACCGGCAAAGCGCAGGAAGCGGCTGTAGATCCGCAGGGAATCCCAGAGCGGGCGAAAATGGCTGCTGGGGTTGCCGGGTTCATAGACGGTGGTGATGGCCAGCTCCCCTATGGCCAGGCCCTGGTCCTTTGCACCCAGCAGCATGTCCAGTTCGAACTCGTAGCCCTTGGCCGGCAACGCCGTCAGGGCTGCCAGGTAGCGGTAGGGGATGGCCCGCAAGCCGGTCTGGGTGTCGGTCAGCTGCTGGCCGGTGGCCAGGGCGAACACCTTGAGGGTCAGTTTGTTGCCAAAGCGCGAGCGCAGGGGGACCGTTCCTTCCTCAAAGGCCCTGACCCCCAGCCACAGTTTGTTGGGGTAGGCTTCCAGCCGCTGGGCCAGGGCCAGGATGTCCTTGGGCAGGTGCTGGCCGTCGGCGTCGGCGGTGACAATACCGGGGCAGGCCTCTGCCAGGTGTTCTTCCACCCAGGCCATACCGGTCTTCAGGGCCGCCCCCTTGCCCTGGTTGCGGCTGTGGTGCAGCACCGTCACCCCCCGGATCTCGGCCAGGGCGTCAAACAGGGGTTTGAGGTTGGGGTTGGAGCCGTCGTTGACCACCAACACCGGGTAGCGGGGCCCCCGCCCCCTTAAGGTCAGCACCAGTTGGTAGAGGGTCTGGTCCGGTTGATAGGCGGGGATCAGGATCACTGGTTTGCCAGGTTGCACGGCTGTCACGGGGTCCTCCTTTGTCCGGCCGGGCGGCCCTGGGCCGCCTGTTTTCAGCCTGACAAACAGCCCCCGGACCTGACAAAGAAAGTGTTGATTTTATTCAGTAAGCCGTCAGCGGATCAGGCCTCGTTCGCCGGTTTTATGCGCAGGATGCGGCCGTTGCTGTGGTCGGTGACCAGATAGAGGTAGCCATCCGGCCCCTGCACCACGTCGCGAATGCGCTGGCCTATGGGCACCATCAGCATCCGCTCTTCTCCCACCACCTGGGTGCCGTCCAACTCCAGGCGCACCAGTTGCATGAACTTGAGGGAGCCGATAAAGAGGTCACCCCGCCATTGGGGGAACTTGTCGCCGGTGTAGAACGCCATGCCGGAAGGGGCGATAGACGGCACCCAGACATGTAAGGGGTCGGTCATGCCGTCCTGATGCTGGCCTTGGCCGATTTTGCCGCCGCCGTATTCCTCACCGAAGGTCACCACAGGCCAGCCGTAGTTGTTCCCCCCTTGGTCCAGGTTGACCTCGTCGCCTCCCTGGGGGCCGTGTTCGTGGGTCCAAAGGGCGCCGGTTTGCGGGTGGATGGTCGCCCCCTGCATGTTGCGGTGGCCATAAGACCAGATCTCCGGCAAAGCCCCAGCCTTGCCCACAAAGGGGTTGTCTTTGGGAACGCTGCCGTCGGGGGCAATGCGCACCACCTTGCCATGGTGGTTGTCCAGGCGCTGGGCGTCGTCCCTGGCGCTGTAGCGCTCACCCAAGGTAATAAAGAGGTTGCCGTCCGGGGCGAAGGCCAGCCTTGAGCCGAAATGGGCGTTGGACCCGTACTTGGGAGCCTGGCGGAAGATCACCTCAAGACCGGTGAGCCGGTCCCCCTCCAGCCTGGCCCTGGCTACGGCGGTAGAGTTGGTGCCGGCCCTGGGACCAGGCTCGGCATAACTGAAATAGACCTGGCCCTGATACCAGGCCACGTCCAACAGGCCTCCTTGGCCAGCCACGGCGATACGGGGCAGGCCCTTGATGGGGTCGCTCAGCTTGCCGTCTTTGTCCACCAGCCGCAGCTGGCCGCTGCGCTCGGTAACCAGCATGCGCCCGTCCGGCATAAAGGCCAGGCCCCAGGGGTGGTCCAGGCCCTCAACCAGGGTCTGTACCTCTACCTCAGCCTGCTCGGTGGTGATGGCCTGGGCCAGTCCCGGCAGCAGGGCCAGCCAGGCCCAAAACAATGCTTTCATGGTTTCCCTCCTGTTTTCCTCACCTTAGCCAAGGCGGGGCTTTGGCTTACAGAACAATCGGCTAATGGCATTTGGCCTGGGTTAAAAAGCCAAGTATGGTGTGCAGCACTTCGCTTGAGTTGATGCGTTTTTATGATCTCGGAAAGCCATTTTTCGCCCGCTTTGGGCCTGGGCAATTGCCACGCCCAGACCGTCTTTCCCACCCTGCACAGGTCCAAACCCTGGGTGGCGACCCGCTGCGAGTGGCTGGCCACTCCGGACGGCGATCAGTTGGCCCTTTGCACCCCCAAGCCTCTGGTTGACGACCCCCACAAGCCCTTGGTGTTGGTATTGCACGGCCTGGAAGGCTCGGTCAATTCCCCCTATGCCCAGGGGCTGATGGACGCCCTGTTGAAAAAGGGCTACCAGGTGGCGGTGATGCATTTTCGCGGCTGCGGCGGTGTGCCCAATAAGCTGCCCCGCGCCTACCACAGCGGCGACAGCGAAGACCCCCGCTGGCTGGCCGGGCACTTGGCCCAGCGCTACCCCAGGACCCCGCTGATGGCAGTGGGCTACTCCCTGGGGGGCAATGTGCTGCTCAAATGGTTGGGGGAAGACGGCCAGCAGGGCCTGCTCAAGGCGGCGGTGGCGGTATCGGCGCCCATGGATCTGGCCGCCTGTTCCCAGCGTATCCAAAGCGGCCTGTCCCGCTTCTACCAGCGCCACCTGCTGCAAAGCCTCAAGGGCAGCCTGGCCCGCAAGGCCGTCGACCCGGCCCTGGCCAGCGCCATGCCGGACTTGAACAACCCGGCGCTGTTTAGCAACTTCCACCAGTTCGACAACCAGGTGACGGCGCCCCTGCACGGTTTTAACGGCGTGGCCGACTACTACAGCCGGGCCTCCAGCAAGCCGCTGCTGCGCCATATCGCCCGGCCAACCCTTATCCTGCACGCCAAGGACGACCCCTTTATCAGCACCAAGGCCATTCCCAGCGAAGCCGAGCTGAGCGCGGCGGTACAGCTGGAGCTGAGCGCCCAAGGGGGCCATGTGGGCTTTGTGGCCGGCAGCCTGTGGCGGCCCCGCTACTGGCTGGAAAGCCGGATCCCCGCCTTCCTGGACCAACACCGCTAAGAAAAAGCCTGCTTTCGCAGGCTTTTTTATTACTGGGTGGGGTTGATGGTCTTGGGCACCAGGTTGAGGGTGATGTTGCCCGAGGCCCCGGGGTAGTTGCTGTACACCTGGTTCTGCTCCAGGGTGTAGAAGGCGTCCATGTAGTCATCGTCATTGGTAAACCAATTGGCCGGCATGGCCTTGATGATCTGCTGGCCCAGTTGGGCGAAGGGCAGCGCTTCGGGCACGCCACCGGCAGCCAGGGCTTGGCCCAGGACATTGACCAGCAGGCCGGCCAGTTCCTGGAAGTTGTAGTCCGAGTCCTGCTCGAAGAACACCACGTCCGCCGCACCCCAGCGGTACCTGTCCCAGTACACCAGGATCTGGTTGGGGTAGTAGGTCTTGTCCTCGTCATCCAGATAGGGCAGGTCGACGATGTCCACCTGGGGCTCGTCGGCGAAGGGGTCTATGCCCGCTACCACCGCAAAGACCTCGGCGTTGCCCAGCAGCCAGGGCTCCTGGTCGTCCTTGGCCCTGATGGACTGGATAAGGGTGGTGGACAGGGGCGCCGTGGCCTGGGTGCTCACAGGGGCACTAAGACCGGCGTCCGCCAGGGCCCGGCGCACCAGTTTGAGGCCAGCCTGCTGGGCCTTACGGCCGTCCTGGCCCAGCACGAATACCGGCTGGTCAGGCAGTTGGTGGACGTCGAGCATGCGGCTGGTGCCGTCGGCGGCAAAAGCCTCAACGGCGCTCCACTGGGACTCGTCACCGTCCGGCACGTAAGCCACCAGCGGCTGCTGGCCCTTGTCCAGGGCGGCTTTCATGCTGGGATGGGCCAGGCGCACCTGCAACAGGTTGTCCACCTCCCCTTGCAGGCCACGGCGCTGCAAGCTGGCCTGCTCGCGGCTCTGGGCCTGGGCGGCCAGGCTGTCCAGGTGGCGGTTTTTCACCAGGCTAGTCAGGGGAACGGCATAGTCGGCACTGACCTTGGCCGGCTGCCATTGGGGCAGGCTTTGGGCCAGATCCAGGGCCAACTGACGGTCGGCGTTGGCCGCCAGGGCGGGGGCGGTGCACAGGGCAGCCACCAGGGAAAAAAGCACAGTCTTTTTCATCTGTTATCTCCATCTATCCGTGATGGGAGAGGGACGTTCAGGTTGCCGCCCTCTCAGGAGCGGCAACAGGGCAGACCAGTTTGTGACGTTACAGTTAATGCTTATTTACGCAGGGGCAAGGTAGCGGCCATCACCGCCTCGGTCAGGGACTGCAAGGGGCCGGCGTCCAGGCGGCGATGATGCCAATAGAGCCGCACCTTGATGCGGTCCTTGGGGGTCAGTTCCACCACCTTGCCGCTGTCCAGGGCCTCCTGAGCCTGCCAGACCGGTACCAAAGTCCAGGCCAGGCCCTTGATGGCGGCGTCCACAAAGCTTTGGGCCGCCGGCATGGTGTGCACCGGGAAGTCGCCGTCTTTAAGCTGCCAGGGGTTGAGGAACTGCAACAACAGGCGGTCATGGTGGCCGTAGACCATGGCGGTGGCCTGGCGAAAGGCGTCGCTGGTGGGGCCCTTGGGGAAATATTCGCTGGCGTAGTCGGGACTGGCGATGGCGGTGTAGGGCATGGCCCCCAGGAAGTTGGCGTTGCAGCCCTGCACCGCCTGGCCGAAGGCGCTGACCGCCGCCAGCACTTCCCCGTCCTTGAGCTTCTCGTGGGTCACGTCCTGGTCGGAAACCTGCAGGTCCACCAGCAGCTTGTCCTTGACCTGGGCCACGGCGTCCAAAAACCAGGTGGCCAGGCTGTCGGCGTTAAGGGCAATACGGATGCGGGGCCGCTCGTCGTTAAGCTGGGGCAGGCGCGCCGCCAGCTCCGCCGACAGCAGCTGCAGCTCCTGGTAATGACGGTAGAGCACCTGGCCCAGTTCGGTCAGGCGTATGGGCTGGCTGCGCACCACCACAGGGCCACCCAGCCGTTCTTCCAGGGCGCGGATACGCAGGGAAATGGAGCCTTGGGTCAGGCTTAGCCAACGGGCGGCCTGTTCGAAGGAACCTTGCTCGACGACGGCGGCCAGGGCCGCCAGGTGTTTGGGATCCAGCTGCATGATTTAATTTAATAACTTATGAGATATTATTTCTTTTTATAATACAGCAAGGCCATTAGGCTGGCAGCCAGAATATTTTTCAGGCTATTTCGCATGTTTATTCTTGTTTTCTTCAAGGGACTGCTGACCGCCATGGGGCTGATCATCGCCATCGGCGCCCAGAATGCCTTTGTGCTCAGCCAGGGACTGAAACGGGAACACCACTGGCTGGTGGCCGCCGTATGCAGCTTCTTCGACCTGCTGTTTATCCTGCTGGGGGTGCTGGGGCTGGCCAGTTTCCTCAACCAGATGCCGGCCCTGGTCAAAGGACTGCAATGGCTGGGGGCCGCCTACCTCTTATACCTGGCCTGGCAGGCTGCCAAGCGGGTCAGGGACATGCACAGTCTCAACGCCCTGCCCGAGCGGCGCCTGAGCCGTCGCCAGGCCCTGGTCACCGCCCTGGCCGTGACCCTGGCCAACCCCCAGGTGTTCTTGGAAACCGCCTTTATCATCGGCACCCTGGCCGGGGACCAAGGCCCCGCCAAATGGGCCTTTGCCTTCGGCGCCATGAGCACCTCATTGCTGTGGTTCTTCGGGCTTAGCCTGCTGGCCAGCAAGCTGGCGCCGCTGCTGGCCCGGCCAAGGGCCTGGCAGTTGGTGGACGGTTTCACGGCGGTATTGATGACGGTGCTGGCCCTGATGCTGGTGTTCTAGGGCCATTGGCAGCAACGGCTTTCTTGCTACACTGGGGAGCCCGGCCCCTTATAAGGAACAACCATGATCGTGCCCTGGCAGGCCCTGGACGCCGACACCCTGCAAAACATACTGGAGCACTTCGTGCTCCGCGAAGGCACCGATTATGGGGAACAGGAAGTGTCCCTGGCCGCCAAGGTAGAGGCCGTCAAGGCCCAACTGGCCAGGGGTGAGGCCGTGCTGCTGTGGTCTGAGCATCACGAAACGTTGAACATCGTCTCCAAGGATCAGGTGCCCCATGTCTAAACGCCACCCTGTCATCGCGGTTACCGGCTCCAGCGGCGCCGGTACCACCACCACCAGCCTGGCTTTCCAGCACATTTTCGCCGCCGAAGGGGTCAATGCCGCCTTCGTCAACGGCGACGCCTTTCACCGCTACACCCGCCAGGAAATGCAGGCGGCGGTGCGCCGGGCCCGGGACGAGGGGCGCCATATCAGCCATTTCGGAGAAGAGTCCAACGACCTGGAACGCCTGGAACACCTGTTTGCCCAGTACGGTAAGCAAGGCTCAGGGGAGACCCGCAAATATCTGCACACCTTTGACGAAGCGGTGCCCCACAACCAGCTGCCCGGCACCTTTACCTCCTGGCAGAGCCTGCCGGAGAACACCGACCTGATGTTCTACGAAGGGCTGCACGGCGGCGTGAAGACCGACCATGTGGACGTGGCCCAGCATGTGGACCTGCTGATCGGCATGGTGCCCATCGTCAACCTCGAATGGATCCAGAAGATCATCCGTGACACCGAGGAACGGGGCCACAGCCGCGAGAAGGTGCGCGAGTCCATCGTTCGCTCCATGGACGACTACTTCAACTTCATCACCCCGCAGTTCTCCCGCACCCATATCAACTTCCAGCGGGTGCCCATGGTGGATACCTCCAACCCCTTCTCGGCCAAGGCCATTCCCACCGCCGACGAAACCCTGGTGGTGGTGCGTTTTCGCAACATGCCCCAGGTGGATTTTCCCTACCTGCTGCAGATGATCCACGGCTCCTTCATCTCCCGCATGAACACCCTGGTGGTGCCCGGCGGCAAGATGGGCCTGGCCATGGAGCTGATCCTAAGGCCGCTGGTGCGCAAGATTTTGGAGCAGCGCTATGCATGAGGAATGGATGGTCCAGGTGGACGACACCGACCAGCCCCTGGCCCGGGTGCTGCGCAGCCAGTTCGCCTTTGGCCGCGACATCCACCGCACCACCTTTATCTTTGTCCTCGACAGCCAGCATCGCCTCTGCGTGCAGACCCGCTCCCCACACAAGGGATATTGTCCGGGCCTAAGGGATCTCGCCGCCGGCGGCGTGGTGGACTGGCAGGAAAGCTACCTGGACTCGGCCAAACGGGAACTGGCCGAAGAGCTGGGTATAGAAGCCCCCCTGGTGCTGATGGGCAAGTTTCGCCATAAAAGCGCCGGCAACTACAGCTTTGCCACTGTCTACGGTTGCCGCCATGACGGCCCCATCAGCCCCCAGGACGACGAAGTGACCGGCTATGAATGGCTGGCCCTCGACAAGGTGCTGGCCAGCCCCGGCCCCGCCTTTACCCCCGACAGCCTCGACGCCTTTGGCCGTTTTAAAGGATTTTTGCCCTACCTATGAACTGGGATATCAAGCACCAGCAGCAATTGAGTGCCGCCGAGCTGTACGCCGCCCTGGCCCTTCGTACCGCCGTTTTCGTGGTGGAACAAAACTGCCCCTACCAGGAAGTGGACGGCAGCGATCTCATCGGCGACACCTACCACCTGCTGGCCTGGGAGCAAGGCAAGCTCCTCGCTTACCTGCGCATCCTCGACCCGGCTCTGAATAAAGGCCGGGTGATCATAGGCCGGGTTGTAACCGACGCCTCGGCCAGGGACCGCAAACTGGGCCACGCCATGATGGAAAAGGCCCTGGCTTTTATCGCCGAGCGCTTCCCCGGTTTACCCGTGAAATTAGGGGCCCAAGCCCATTTGCAGGGGTTTTATGGGCGCTATGGGTTTGTGGCGGAGGGTGAGGAGTATCTTGAGGATGGGATAGCGCATATAGATATGCTTAAGACCACAGAATAAAATCAGACTATTTGTTTTCTCTTGAATAAAATGACGAAAACGAATTTTTAATTAATGTGTGCCTTGAAATGACTCGAGCAGTTGACATTGTACTACGCTCAACCAACCGATAGTTTTCTGCTTCAGGGCACAACTCAAACTCAAGGTCATTTTTAATTAAGTTTTCAATTAACTTCGCACAAGAATCAACAGACCTAGCAACGAGAATACCATTCAAAACGCCTGTACTAACAATAACTTGTAAAGCTAGAGGATGAACATCCCGGAAAACTTTAGCTCGCCCCTCGAAACGCATAGATGTAGCAACGAGAATACCTACAACATCAGCTTTTATCGCCGTTGGAACGGGCGTATTTCGATCATGCTTTATAATATCATCCAACCAGGAACGATAAACTTCCCTAAGCTTTCCTTTACTACTTTCTTCTTTACCAACACGTAAGTCTTCCCCGTAAAGATCAAAGTCGGCCCAATGCTCTTTCACGATAGTTGTTAGTGAAGAGTCATTAATTTTCTCAAGCCTTATTGTTAACAGTCTCGAAACTAGTGCATCTTGATCCATAGTAGGGTCAGACTCAACGTCATCAGCACTTCCTTCACTAGTTATGAATCTTTCTAGTTCACTCCTAGGTAATGCCCCTATTATTTCAGAATCTATATTCTTAAATGTCAGTTTAGGAACATAAACAATCACGGGCTTACCCTGGCCTAAAGCTACTGATGCCTCAGAGTCTTTACCAAATGTGTCTCCTTTCTGAGCCATATATATGGTCATTTGAGAGCGCCTCAACATCAATGCTTCGACTAATCCTTTTGCTACTCGATCGTCAATCCAACTTTGAGTTGGGTTAAAGAATCTTAGGTTTAGCTTTTTCACATCTGGATGACAAAATAAATTCTGAGTGAATCTATTCACAGATATGAAATCTGCATCGACCCTCATTGAGGTAGCTACATAGACGTCTAAATAGTCAGCAGCCAAGTACCTCGCGAGATTTCTCTGGGCTTGTGCTTGCGTACTTGCTATACGATCCAAGTCCTTAGTATCCTTTGGAGCAATAACATCTGCTTCTCGACGCAGCATATTAGGATCGGGACTAAATAGAGTAGACATAAAATCGTGTTCCAGATGAGATTCAAATTTTCTTAAAAGCGAGCTCATCTTCAGTTTCTTCTTAGTCGAATACTGCTCTATTATCTGTTTTCCTTCCTGCTCTATTCTGTCTGCGGTCTCTCTCAAGAAGTCAGAAATCACCCGCCTTTCGTTTGCTTCCTCCCTGGCAGCTTTCGCCGAAATATATCCTAAATCAGGAAGCCTTACTTCGGGAACTAACTCTATTTCCTCCCACGGTTCTCTGCTGTGATATTCAGAAAGATCCCTTGGCTCAAGAGGCTTACGATGAAGTTCAAGCCCACCTGTTTTGTTCATTTCTCGGTATGCTTCTCTGAAGGTGCTAAACAATCTTATAGCTTCCTTTTGAAACTCTCTCACACCATCCAAAAGATCCTTGGGTGATTTGGTCGAATCGACCTTCAAATACTTGGTAAAGAACTCTCGTGACATCGGTGTCACATCATAGAAAACTAATATTGAATTTATAAAATCTAATGACTGCTGCTCGCTTCGACCTTTTGAGAAATACATTTGTACATACTTATTAGCAACCTTATCAGCATGTTCATCTACGAATCTTAGAGTAATTGGCTCACCAACCAACTCCGAAATAGCTTCTTCAAAATCTAGCCTCAGCCTGAACTCTGGGTCCGTAAAGGGTTCCCAGTATCTCTTAGGAACACCCAACTTAGTGCATATATCAGCAAGCACACCTTCGGGTGGAACTCGAATTCCCTGTTCGAGATGGGCTATTTGAGAGCGATTAAATCCATCTCCTAAAGTCTGCGCCAGAGCCTCTTGCGATACTCCTTTATCATTCCTAGCCGCCTTAACTTGATCGCCAAGCTCTTGAAGTGACACAGCCATGTGAATATCCTCTGAGACCCTGCTTAGATTTCAACAAGTTATACATTCACATTGAAGAATAGCTCTTATAATCATTACTGCAAGAATCAAGAAGCTTGATTTTCAGTCAGAACTGAATATGCCAATACCCACATCTCAATATACTCATGACCAACTTTAGTCAGCGTCCTTAACACTACGCTAGTAGGCGCTGTTGAATGTAGTGAGCTGCTTCAAGCACGGATGTGACCGTAAGGCCGAAGATTATTTTCAGCCCAGGCGTATGCCATGGGTGGCCGCCGTAACCAGAAAGTACGCCGCCCGCCGGGGCGAGTCCCGACAAATAAACCAGTTTGCCGTTTGGAAACATCTGGAATAGGAGAGCACCGGTTCTAATTCCGAGTCCCCAGGCACTCTATCCAGCCAGGCGATTAAAATCCCTAATCCGACTCCTTTTCCCGCAATATGGCTTCCAGGCTCAGTTTGGGGCAGACGGCGTTGTTGATATAGTCCAGCAGACTGGTGGCGCTGCGGCGGATAAGGGCTTCCATGGCGGGGTCCTGGCAATGGCCATTCTGGTCGAAGACCTGATGGACATGGGGTATGGAGACCGCCAGCGGCAAGGGGACGGCGCCGACGTGGGCGCAGATGGCCCGCAGCTGTTCGCTGGATTTGACCGCCCCAATGGTGCCGGCGGCTACCCCCAGAATGGATACCGGCTTACCGGCCAGCTTGGAGGGAAAGTCCAGGTTGTCTATGGCCAGCTTCATGGGGCTGCTGATGCCGCCATGGTATTCGGGGGACGCCAGCAGTACCCCGGTGGCCTGGCTGACGCTGTCTTGAAAGGCCTTGATGGCCTCGGGCTTTTTAGCCGGCAAGCCGGGCAGTGGCATGTCCAAATCCTCAAGGTGGATGGAGGTCACTTCTACCTTGGGGTCCTTTTTGAGCTCGTCTATGGCCAAGGCCAGGGCCATGTTGCTGTAGTTGCCGGGTCTGACGCTGCCGCAGATGGTGACTATCTGGATCTTCATGCCGTTTCCCCTATCAGGGTGAGTGTTGGGGCGCTGGGTGCGCCCTACCCTGCCTGCCAATAAAGCAAGGCGCCTCACATCAGCCTAAGCCGCTACCCCCTCTGCCGCCACCCGGTCCTTGCTGTGGTCCCTGGCGATCAGCATATAGAGGCTGGGCACCACCCACAGGGTGAAGAGGGTGCCAAGGGCCATGCCCCCCACCAGCACCAAGCCGATGGAGTTACGGGCGGCAGCGCCGGGGCCGTCGACCAGGGTCAGGGGGAAGTGGCCGGCCACCGTGGCCACCGAGGTCATCAGCACCGGTCTTAGCCTAGTCATGGCGGCGTCGTGGATGGCGTCGAGCTTGGCATTGCCCTGCTCCTGCAGCTTGTTGGCGAACTCGACGATAAGAATGCCGTTCTTGGCCACCAGCCCCACCAGGGTTACCAGGCCCACCTGGGCGTAGATATTGAGGGTGGTGGTCCAGCCGTTGGTCCAGAAGGCGATATCGGGGTTGGGGATCTTCAAGAAGGTAAAAAGCAGGGCGCCGAACATGGCCAGGGGCACCGACCCCAGCAGGATCACCAGGGGATCGCGGAAAGAATTAAACTGCACCGCCAGCACCAGGAAGATCATCAATATCGCCATGCCCAGGGCCGGCAGGAATTTCCCCCCTTCGGTGCGCAGCTGCCGGGACTCACCGGTGTAGTTGATGCTGTAGTTGGGGGGCAAGATCTCGGCGGCGGCCTGCTCCAGGGCGTTCAGGCCCTCGTCCAGGCGGCCGGTAAGGCCGGACAGCTTGATGGCGTTCAGTTGCTGGAAGCGGTTAAGGCTGCGGGGCACTGTGCTGTTTTCAATCTGGGCAAAGGTGCTGACCGGTACCAGCTGGCCGTCAGGGCCTGTTACATAGAGGTTTTCCAGCTGCTCGGGATTGAGGCGCTCGGCCCTGGCCAGCTGGGGGATCACCTTGTAGGCGCGGCCGTCGATATTGAAGCGGTTGACGTAGTTGCCCCCCAGGGCCGCCCCCAGATCCCGGCCCAGATCCCTGTTGGTCAGGCCCATGGCCGCCAGCTTTTCATGATCCAGGGCGATGCTGGCCTGGGGCTGGTCGATTTTCAGATCAATCTGCGGCGGGAAGTAAAAGAGCCCGCTTTCCATGGCCTTTTGTTGCAGCTGCTGGGCGTAGGCCAGCATCTGCTTGGGCTCGTCGGTGGACAGCAGCAGGAATTCGACGGGGAAGTTGGAGCCCCCCGGCAGGGCCGGGGGCTGGGCGGCGAAGATCTGCATGCCGGGAATGTCCGACAGTCCCGCCTGCACCCCTGGCAGTATCTCCCGCACCGAACGGCTGCGCTGGTCCCAGGGTTTGACCACCATGCCGGAAAAGCCCCCCACGTCCAGGGCGGCGGCAAAAGGATCGGAAGGGGACAGCAGGATCTGGAAGGTCAGATCGCACTCTGGGGTGTCCAGAAACACCTGCTGGGCGGCCTCCCCGTAGTGGCGCTTTTGGTCCGCCGAGGCGTTGGCGGCGTTATAGAGGATGCCGAACATAAAGCCCTGGTCTTCCAGGGGCGCCAGCTCCTTGGGAGAGAACATGTACATGGGCACCACCATCAGGCTCAGCCCGCCCCACAGGGCGTAGACGGCGCTGCGCCGCTTCAGTACCCCGGCCAGGGCCCGGCCATAGGCCAGGCGCAGCCGGTCAAACTTGTGGTTAACCCAGCCGGTAAAGCCCTTTTCTTCCTTGTCGGCGCTGCGCAGCAGCTTGGCGCTCATCATCGGCGACAGGGTCAGGGCCACTATGCCGGAGATGGTCACGGCCCCGGCCAGGGTCAGGGCAAACTCGCGGAACAGGGCGCCGGTCAGGCCCCCTTGCAGGCCAATGGGGGTGTAGACGGCGGCCAAGGTAAGGGTCATGGCGATCACCGGCCCCACCAGCTCCCGGGCCCCAATCAGCGCCGCCTCCCTGGGGGTGCGCCCTTCCCGCAGGTGGCGCTCCACGTTTTCCACCACCACTATGGCGTCGTCCACCACCAAGCCCACCGACAACACTATGGCCAGCAGGGTCAGCAGGTTCAGGGTAAAGCCGAAGATCTGCATCAAAAAGACGGCGCCGATCAAAGAGACCGGTATCGCCACTATGGGCACCAGCACCGAGCGCACCGATCCCAAGAACAGGAAGATGACGATGATGACGATGGCCAGGGTGTCCAGCAGGGTGCCCAGCACCTCCTGGATAGCGCTGGCGATGTATTCGGAGGCGTCGTAGCCGATATGGGCGCTCATGCCGGCGGGCAGGTCGGCCTGCAGGGCGTCCATGTCGGCCCGCACCCTTTGGATCACCGAAATGGTATTGGAATTGGGCAGCGGGAATATGCCCATGAACACCGCCGTCTGGCCGTTGAAACTGGCCTCGGTGTCGTAGTCTTCGGCCCCCAGCTCCACCCTGGCCACGTCTTCCAGGCGCACCAGAGTGTCGCCCTGTTGGCGCACCACCAGTCTTTTGAAGGCCTCGGCTGTGTGCAGGTCGGTATTGGTGGTGAGGTAGGTCTGCACCAGGGCGCCCTTGGTCTGGCCCACCGCCGACAGGAAGTTGTTAGCTCCCAGGGCGTCAAACACCAGGGCCGGGCTGATGTTCAGGGCCGCCAGCTGCTGCGGTTGCAGCCAGACCCGCATGGCATAGGTGCGGGCGCCGTAGATCTCCACCCGCTGCACCCCGGTCAGGGCCGACAGCCTGGGCTGCACCACCCGCACCAGGTAGTCGGTGATCTGGCTCTGGGACAGGCTGTCGGAGGCAAAGCTCAGGTAGGCGGCGGCGAACTCGGAGTCTGCCGACTGCACGCTGATGGCCGGCAGCTCGGCCTCGGGGGGCAGCTGGTTGCGCACCTGGTTGACCTTGGCGGTGATGTCCGCCAAGGCCTTGGTGGTGTCCACATTGAGCTTGAGGCGGGCGGTGACCAGGGACAGCCCCAACAGGCTTTTCGATTCTACATAGTCGATGCCGTCCGCCGAGGCGATGGCCCCTTCGATAGCGGTAGTAACAAAGCCCCGCACCACATCGGCGCTGGCACCGATATAGGGGGTGGCAACGGTCACCGAGGCGTTTTCGCTGCGCGGGTACTGGCGCACCGACAGGGAGCTGGCCGCCTGCAAACCGGCGATGATGACGATGATGTTGACCACCAGGGCCAATACGGGGCGCTTAACGAAGATGTCGGTCAAGGCTTTCATGGCGGCCCCGGGTCAGGTGTTGTCTGGCTGAGGTTCTAACTGGAAGTCGGGAGCCAGGCTGTTGTCCACTTCCACCGCCATGCCGGGGAACAGCTTGAACACCCCGGTGCTGACCACCTGCTGGCCGGCGGCCAGGCCCTTGGTCACCACCACGAAGTCGCCGCGTTTTTCCCCCAGGGTCACCGGCTGCTGGCGGACGCTGTCCTTACCCTCGGCCCTTTCCACCACGAACACCGAGTCGCCATAGGCACCGGGCTGCACCGCCGTGATGGGGATGATCAGCACCTCCTGGCTCTGGGCCTCGGTGAGGCTGACGGTGACATACATGCCCGGGCGCAGCAGGCCCTGTGGGTTGGCCAGGGTGGCCTGGACCCGCAGGTTGCGGGTGGCGGGGTCCACATTGGGGTTGAGGGAACTGACCTTGCCCTCGAAAGGCTGGCCGGGAAAGGCATCACTGCTGACCCCCACCGCCAGCCCTTCGGCCAGCTGCGCCAGGTAACGCTGGGGCAGGGAAAACTCCACATAGACCGGGTCCAAAGACTGCAGCGACACCACGGCGCTGCCCTTGTCCAGGAACTGGCCCAGGCTCACCTGGCGAATGCCAAGGTGGCCGGCAAAGGGGGCGCGCAGGGTCTTCTTGTCGATAAGGGCCTGGATATAGGCCACCTGGGCCTGGGTCTGCTGGACATTGGCCTTGGCCTGGTCCAGCTCCCCCTGGGAGATATTGCGGCTGTGGATAAGCTCCCTGGCCCGCTTCTCGGTGATCTGGGCCAGGGCGGCGGCGGCCTGGGCTTCCTTGAGCTGGGCCTGTTCCAGATCGTCATCCAGATACAACAAGGGCGCCCCGGCCTGTACCTGGGCGCCCGCTTCAAAAGCGATACGCTCGACCCGCCCTTCCGCTTCTACCCTGAGCTGGGCCCCCTGCACCGCCACCACAGAGCCCACCGCTAACAGCCGGTTGTGCCAAAGGGTTTGTTGTACCTCTACGGCGTTGACCTTGGTGGGGGGCATCTGCATATTGGCCCCGGCCTGGGCCATGGCGTTGAACTGGCCAGCTTTGGCCACCGCCAGCCCTGCGGCGATCAGCAAGGCCAGCCCTAACCCCAGGCCAGCCCACAGGAATTTTCTCAGCATAACTGTCAGGCCCTCGACAGAAGAACCGCCACAACCAAGGCTAACCTGCTGCGGCGGCGATGTTGCCGAAAGTGTAGCAGCCCTGGCGGCAAGGCCAGGCCAGCCTCAGTGGCTGGACTCGAGCTCGGCTTCTTCCTCAGCCAGGGCCATGACTTCACCGACCGTAAAGTCGCTTCGCCCGGCAAACAAAGCCCTGCCTAGCTGGCGCCGGCAGCTTTCCCAGGTGGCGGCGGTTTCCCCGGTTACATGCAGGAAGTCACGCTTGTCGCAAAACAGCGCATAGGCCAGGTAACGGTGGTTGGGCAGCTTGCCCATGGCTTTTTTCAAGGCCCAGTCCACCTGGGCTGGGGTGTAATACGGCAGGCTGGAAAACTGCTTGACCAGCAGTTGCGGCGTAGCCCGCAGCAAACGGCGGGCCCGCATGGATTGGAAAATATCCCTAAGCATGATGACGTCCTTGTATTTGGCTATCCCTATTTGCGGCCCGGTCCGGCAAAAAACCAGATGATGAGCCCCATCAGCGGCAGGATCAGGATCAGCAGGATCCAAAGCAGCTTCTCTACGGGTTTGGCACCGCTCTTGATCACCTGCACTATGGCGTAGATGTCGGCGATGAGGATCAACAGCCCGATAATCCCTTTCATAGGCACTCCTTGTGACCTGTGCAAAAACCAGTCTAGAACAGGGTTACGCCCTTGGCGCTTTATTACAAGCCTTTGTTTATCAAGTAGTAAGAAAACCCCGCCGCAGCGGGGTCCCCTTTTCAGCCGATCATGGTGCGCAGCACATGGTGCAAAATGCCGCCGCTCTTGAGGTACTCAAGCTCGGTGTTGGTATCCACCCTTGCCAATACCTCCTGCTCCTGGCGCGCGCCGTCAGGGCGCTCGATCACCAGCTTGAGGCTGGCGCGGGGCTTGAGGGAACCCAGGCCCAACAGGCTGATTTTCTCGTCACCGGTGAGGTTGAGGCTCTCCTTGGACACCCCTTCGGGGAACTGCACCGGCAGCACGCCCATACCCACCAGGTTGGAGCGATGGATGCGCTCAAAGCTCTGAGCCACCACCGCCTTGATACCTTGCAGTGTGGTGCCCTTGGCGGCCCAATCGCGGCTCGAACCTGTGCCGTATTCCTTACCGGCAATCACCACCAGCGGCGTGCCCTCCTGCTGGTAGCGCATGGCCGCATCATAGATGGCCAGTTGCTCCCCTGAGGGAATGTGGCGGGTATAACCCCCTTCCACCCCATCCAGCATCTGGTTCTTGATGCGGATATTGGCGAAGGTGCCGCGCATCATCACCTGGTGGTTGCCCCGGCGTGAGCCGTAGGAGTTGAAGTCCTTGGGCGCCACGCCATGCTCTTGCAGGTAACGGCCAGCCGGGCTGTCGGCCTTGATGTTACCGGCCGGGGAGATGTGGTCGGTGGTGATGGAATCCCCGAACAAGGCCAGGATGCGGGCGCCTTCGATGTCTTCCAGGGGCTTGACCGGTTCGGTGATGTGCTCGAAGTACGGCGGGTTCTGCACATAGGTGGAATCGCCGGACCAGTTGTAGGTCTTGCCGGGGCTGACCTTGATGGCCTGCCAGTCGGCGTCCCCTTCGAACACCTCGGCATATTCTTTTTGGAACATGCCTTCATCCACCAGCCGCACCACGGCCTGGATCTCCTCGGAGCTGGGCCAGATGTCCTTGAGGAAGACGGGATTGCCGTCCATGTCTTCCCCCAGGGGTTCGGTTTGCAGATCGATACGGGTGGTACCGGCCAGGGCAAAGGCCACCACCAACGGCGGCGACGCCAGCCAGTTGGCTTTCACCAGGGGGTGGACCCGTCCTTCGAAGTTGCGGTTGCCGGACAGCACCGAACTGACGGTCAGATCCCCTTCTTCCACCGCCTTGCCTATGGCGTCGGGCAACGGCCCGGAGTTACCGATACAGGTGGTGCAGCCGTAGCCCACCAGGTTGAACCCCAGGGCGTCCAGGCTGTCTTGCAGGCCGGCCTTGGCCAGGTAGTCGGTCACCACCTTGGAACCAGGGGCCAGGGACGACTTCACCCAAGGCTTGCGCTTGAGGCCTTTGGCCACCGCCTTTTGGGCCACCAGGCCGGCGGCCATCATCACGCTGGGGTTGGAGGTGTTGGTACAGCTGGTGATGGCGGCAATCACCACGTCGCCGTGGCAAAGCTGGAAGGCTTCTCCCGCCACCGGCACCCGCTTTTCTTTGTCGGCACCGGCCAACTCCAGCACCCCGTCTATGGTCTGGCCCAGCTCCGGCAGGGCCACCCTGTCCTGGGGCCGTTTCGGACCGGCCAGACTCGGCACCACAGTCCCCAGGTCCAGTTCCAGGCTGTCGGTAAAGAGCGGTTCGGGGGCTCCAGAGTCGCGCCAGAAGCCATTCTGCTTGGCATAGGCTTCCACCAGTTTGATGGTCTGGGGTTCGCGGCCGGACAGCTCCATGTAACGCAGGGTTTCGCCGTCGATGGGGAAGAAGCCGCAGGTGGCGCCGTATTCCGGGGCCATGTTGGCAATGGTGGCGCGGTCCGCCAGGGGCAGGTCGTCCAGGCCCGGGCCATAGAACTCTACGAACTTGCCCACCACCCCTTTACTGCGCAGCATCTGGGTGACGGTCAACACCAAGTCGGTGGCGGTGGTGCCTTCCTTGAGCTTGCCGGTCAGGCGAAAACCGATGACTTCGGGAATGAGCATGGAGATGGGTTGGCCCAGCATGGCCGCTTCCGCCTCTATGCCGCCCACACCCCAACCCAGCACTCCCAGGCCGTTGATCATGGTGGTGTGGGAATCGGTGCCTACCAGGGTGTCGGGGTAGGCCAGGCCGTCCTGGCTCCACACCGCCTTGCCCAGGTATTCAAGGTTGACCTGGTGGCAGATACCGGTGCCCGGCGGCACCACCCGGAAATTATTGAAGGCCTGCTGGCCCCAGCGCAGGAACTGGTAGCGCTCCTGGTTGCGCTCCATCTCTATGGCCACGTTCTCGGCAAAGGCCTGGGGGCTGGCGAAGGCGTCTACCATCACCGAGTGATCGATCACCAGGTCAACGGCAGAGAGGGGATTGATACGTTCAGGGTCGCCACCGGCCTTGGCCATGGCGTCGCGCATGGCGGCCAGGTCCACCACCGCCGGTACCCCGGTAAAATCCTGCATCAGTACCCGGGCGGGCCTGTACTGGATCTCCCGGTCGGAACGTTTGGTCTTGAGCCAATCGACCAGGGCGCGGATGTCGTCTTGGGTGACGGTGTCGCCGTCTTCAAAGCGCAGCAGGTTTTCCAGCAGCACCTTTAACGAAAACGGCAGCCTGGCAACCTCACCGAGGTGCTCGACTGCCGTCAGGCTGAAATAGTCGTAGGACTGGCCATCAACTGCCAGAGACTTACGGGCCTTGAAGCTATCCAACGAGGCATTGGCATTACTCACAACAGTGCTCCTTGACGCTTTTTTATCCTGCTAACAATGCTAGCACCACAAGACGTTCAAGAAAACCGTGCAAGTTAGCCTTTGTTCATCGACTATTCCGAATCAACTCAGTACCCAGCGCAGGGCAAAGGCCACCACCGTCAGGGTCAGCAGACCCCCTAGGTAGAGGCCGCCAAACCAAGCCAACTTTTTCATCAGTAACCCTCCTCGAAATCATGGACCTTGCCACGGAAGATGCGATAGCCCCACAGGGTGTAGCCGAGGATCAGCGGCACGAAGATAAGCACCCCGGGCAACATGAACTTGAGACTCTGCACAGGGGCTGCGGCCTCGAAGAGGTTGAGCTGGCCCGGCACCAGTTGCGGGAAGAGCCCCACCACCAGCCCCAGGAAGCCCATCACGAACAAGGCGATGGTGCAGAAAAACGGCAGCACTTCCGACCGCTTCAGCCCCTGCCAAAGCACCAGGGCAATGGCACCGGTGATCAGGGGGATGGGCCAGAGCCAGCCCAGGTTGGCCAGCCATTTGGCCTGTACCGAAGGCACAGACGCGAAGTTCCACAGGCTGACCGCCACCATGGCCAGCATCACCGCCACCAGCAGCGGTTTGCTGGCCGCCCTGGCCTTGGCCTGAAGTTGGCCGCTGGATTTAACCACCAGGTAGGTGGCCCCCAGCAAGGCGTAACCGGCCATGACCGCAAAGGCGGTGAGCACACTGAAGGGGCTGAGCAGGGTCTGGCCGCCGCTTTCCACCAGGGAACCGAGCATCAACCCCTGGCAGAAGGCCACCACTGAAGAGCCCAGGCCGAAGGCCAGGTCCCACCAGCGCCGGGAACTCTTGGCCTTGAAGCGGTATTCAAAGGCGATGCCCCTGAAGATAAGGGCCACCAACATCAGCACTATGGGCAGGTAGAGAATGGGCAGCAGGGTGGCGTAGGCGGCCGGGAAGGCCCCCATCAGGATAACGCCGCCGAACACCAGCCAGGTTTCGTTGCCGTCCCAGACGTGGGACACCGAGCGCATCATCATGTCCCTGTCGTGCTGTTCGGGAAAGACCGGGAACAGTATGCCAAGGCCCAGGTCAAAACCGTCCAGCACCACGTACATCAGAATGGCAAAGCCCAACAGCAGGAAATAAAAGAGTTCCATCAGAAGCCCTCCCTTTTCAGTTCACGGACCCAATTGAGGGCATAACCCGGCGCTTCCATGCCGATCAGCTGTTTCTCCAGCTTGGCCATGTCAGGCGGCCCCTTGCGAATAAGCTTGCGGTAGAAGTGCAGGAAGGCCCAGCTCAGCAGCAGGTAGGTGACCACGAACAGCCCCAGAGACAGGGCTACCCTTTCCACCGGCAGGTCGGACACCACCTGTTCGGTGCGCACCAGGCCGTTGACCAGCCAGGGCTGGCGGCCAATTTCCACTACGTACCAGCCAGCCAGGGTGGCCACCAGGCCCGCCGGGGTCATCCAGGTCAGCACTCGCAGGGTAAAACGGTCTTCCCAAAGCTTGCCGCCACGGCGCCGCCAATTGGCCCAGAAAGCCATGACGACCATCAGCAGGCCCAAGCCCACCATGACCCGGAAGCTGAAGAACACAGGTTTGACCGGCGGCCTGTCTTCGGGGGGCACCGACTTGAGCCCTTGCAGCTCACCGTCGAAGCTGTGGGTCAGGATCAGGGACGCCAGGTAAGGCACTTCCACTTCGAAATGGTTGGTCTCCGCTTCTTCATCAGGCCAGGCAAAGAGGCGCAGGCCGGCATGGCTTTCCGTCGCAGGCCAGATCCCTTCCATGGCCGCCAGCTTGATGGGCTGGTGCTCTTTGACGTTGAGGCCATGTTCGTCACCTACCCAGGCTTGCAGGGGGGCCAAAAACAGCACCACCCACAGCGCCGTGGACAAGCCACGCTTGGCAAATTCCTGGTCCCGGCCCTTGAGCAGGTACCAGGCGCTGATCCCCGCCACCAGGAAGCTGGCGGTCAGGAAGGTGGCCAGCAGCATATGGGCCAGGCGGTAGGGGAAGCTGGGATTGAAAATCACCTTGAACCAGTCGGCCGGTATGTACTGGCCGTTGACGAACTCGTAGCCCGCCGGGGTCTGCATCCAAGAGTTGGCTGCCAGTATCCAAAAGGCGGAGATCACCGTGCCTATGGCCACCACCACAGTGGCGAAGAAGTGCAGTTTCTCCCCCACCCGCTGCCAGCCGAACAGCATGATCCCCAGAAAGCCCGCTTCCAGGAAGAAGGCGGTCAGCACCTCGTAGGTCATCAAGGGCCCCAGCACCGGCCCCACCAGGTGGGAGAACTCGCTGAAGTTGGTACCGAACTCGTAAGACAGCACTATGCCGGTCACCACCCCGGACCCAAAGGTGATGGCGAAGGGTTTGATCCAGAACTTGGCCAATTGCAGGTAACGGGGGTCGCGGGTCTTGAGCCAGAGGCCTTCCCACAGGGCGATCAGCACCGCCAGGCCTATGGTCATGGTAGGGAAAATAATATGAAAGCTGACGGTCCAAGCAAATTGGATCCGTGACAATAGCGCCACGTCCATCTGTTACCTCCTCATCCAGCGGCACAGGGCCCAGGGCAGGCCCGCCAGTATCAGGCAGCTAACAACGAATACGACATCGGGGACAAATTGGCTCATGGCTCACTCCTTGCAAACATCTCGTGCCAACATTTCGCAAAGGTCGTGCCAATCGCGCCAAGCCTTGATTCATATCAATAGCGCAGTCTAAGCTGCCCAGAGATCGTCAACGCTGTTGACGGTATTGAGAAGGAAACTGTCAACGATGTTTACACCCGGCTTGGTGGTGGTATTCGAGGTGGCCATGCTGGTCACCCTGCTGAGCGGCCTGGCCACAGCCCTATGGCTTTGGCGCCAAACCGACCTACGCCCCCTGGCCGGATTTGTGGCCATGATGGGGCTCTGGTGCCTCGGCCATCTGCTTAGCCCCTTCGAGCCCCGCCTGGCCCTGCCGCTGCTGCTGGCCAACCCCTTTATGCCCAATGCCTTCCTGCATTTTGCCTTGGGCTACCTGACAGTCCCGGCCCCCCGCAAACGCCGCCTGTTACTGGTTACTTATGGCACATCGGCCTTGGTATTCGCCACCAGCCTGGCCGGCGGCGCCAGCATCCAACCCTGGCCGCCCTTCGCCGGCTTTATCCAACTGCACAGCCTTGGCTGGCTAAACCTGGCCTGGACGGTGGCCCTGGGCATTTGCGCCCACGCCGTGCTTTTAAAGGCTTGGGGTGAGCAAAAACACAATGTGCGCCGCTCCATTCTCGCCATCTTCCTGGTGGGGGGCTGGGGCCTGCTGCTGGCGTCGAGCTTCGTGTTCCCGTCCCTTGGGGTAGGTCATTTCCCCTACTCCATGCTGGCCCTGCCCAGCTACGTGCTGCTGCTGGTGTTTGCTGTGTTGCGCTACCGGATGCTGGAGGTCAACCTCTGGGCCAGCCGCATCCTGCTGTGGCTGGGCCTGGCGGCCATGACTGGGCTGTTGTCGGCCCTGGCCGCCGGCCTGGGTTTTGCCCGGGACGGCTGGCTGCTATGGAGCTACTCGCTGCTGATCCTCACCGCCAGCGCCCTGCTCTACCCCCTCCTCAACCGCTGGGTGCGCCAGCTTATCTACCCCGGGGTGCGTCTGGACGAGCAGCTGCTCAGCCATTGGCGCAGCCAGCTGCGGGACGCCAATGACTGGCCGGCCCTGTTCGCCAAGGCCCAGGCCCTGGTCCAGGCCCAACTGGGGTTGGCCCTGCCGGTAGGAGAGCAGGCCCGTACCGGCCCGCACCTGCAATGTCGCCGCCAGCCCCAGGGCTGGCAGGTGGAACTGGCGGGCGGTGAAGAGCTGCTGCCGGGCCAGCGCCTGCAGCTGGAGATCTTTGCGTCCCTGCTGGCCAGCGCCGCCGACAATCTGGAGCGCACCCTGGCCCTGGCCGAAGAGGAAAAGCGCCGCCTCGACCAGCAGCACCTGGTGGAACTGGGGGCCCTGGCCGCCGCCATGGCCCATGAACTGCGCAACCCCCTGAACATCATCGCCATGGCCTCGGCCCGCACCGATGAAAAGACCCGCCGCCATATCCAGGACCAGTTGCAAAGGGCCGACCGCCTGATCCAGGACCTGCTCAGCTACGGCGGTAACCTCAAGGTGGATAAGCAAGAACTGGCCCTGCTGCCGCTGCTGCAAAGCCTGCCCCAGGCCAGCGGTGTCGAGCTGCAGCTGGCCCCGGACCTGACCCTGATGGCCGACCCCCACCGCCTCACCCAGCTGCTGGTGAACCTGCTGGACAACGCCAGGGCCTTCGCCGGGCACCGCATCTGCCTGGAGGCCAGCCCCGGCTGCCTGCGGGTCCACAACGACGGCCCCCCCATAGCCCCGGAACTGGCCCAGCGGCTGTTTCGGCCCTTTGTGTCCAAGCGCCCCGGCGGGTCCGGGCTGGGACTGGCGATAGTGGCGCGCATCATGAAAGCCCACGGCGGCGACGCCCGGCTACGTACCGACCTGGGCTGGCCGGTCACCTTTGAATTGGAGTTTCCCCTATGAGCGGCCGCATCTTGCTGGTGGACGACGAAATCGCCTTTTGCGAACTGGCCAGCGACTGGCTCAGCGATGATGGCTACCAGGTGCAAAGCGCCCACAGCCTGGCCGGCGCCCAGCAGTGCCTGGCCGATTTTGACGCCGACCTTATCCTGCTGGACCTGGCCCTACCGCCCCAGATGGACCCCAACCACACCCTGGCGGCCCTGCCGAGCCTGGGAGACAGGCCGGTCATCATCCTTACCGGCCATGCCGAGCGGCAGCTGGCACTGACTGCCATGGCCGCCGGTGCCTGGGATTTCTTGGCCAAGCCGGTGGACCCGGACATGCTGGCGGTGGTGATTCGCCGGGCCCTGACCAAACAGAACCTGACCCGGGAGCTGTCTCGCCTCAAAGACAGCGCCAGCAGCGGCCCGCTGGACGCCCTGGTGGGCAGCGGCCCGGCCATGAATACCTTAAAGGCCCTTATCCACCGCATCGCCCCCACCGACGTGCCGGTATTGGTTACCGGCCCTTCCGGCACCGGCAAGGAAGTGGTGAGCCGGGCCCTGCACCAGCTGTCGCGCCGGGCCCAGGGGCCCTTCGTGTCGGTGCACTGCGGCGCTATTCCGGCCGAGCTGCTGGAAAGCGAGCTGTTCGGCTACAAGAAAGGCGCCTTTACCGGCGCCGACCGGGACAGGCCTGGGCTCTTGGCCATGGCCGATGGCGGCACCCTGTTCTTGGACGAGATTGGCGACATGCCCCTGTCGATGCAGGTGAAATTGCTGCGGGTATTGCAGGAGGGCACCTTCTACCCGGTAGGGGGCCGCGAGCAGCAGCGCATCGACGTACGGGTGCTGTCCGCCACCAATGCCGACCTGCCCAGCCGGGTGGCAGAGGGGCGCTTTCGCGAAGATCTTTACTACCGCATCAAGGGGGTCAACCTGCAAACCCCGGCCCTGGCGGACCGGCCCGAGGACTTGCCGCTGTTGTGCGAAGCCCTACTGGGGGCCTGGTGCCGCCGCCAGGGGCGGCCGCTGCGGTTGTCCGCCGCCGCCCGCCAATGGTTTTTGGGCAAGCCTTGGCCCGGCAATGTGCGGGAGCTGAAAAACACCCTGGAATCGGTGGCAGCCATCGCCCAGGGCCAGCAAATAGAGCTGGACGACATCGCCCTGCTCTACCCCACCCAGGCCCAGGCTGCCGCCACCGGGGACAGCCTGGACGAACAAGTACGGGCCCTGGAGATACGGCTGATTAGCCAGGCCCTGTCGGCCCAGGGGGGCAACCGCTCGGCGGCGGCCCGCCAGCTGGGGCTGTCACGTCAGGGATTGCTGAAAAAGCTGGAACGCTACGGCTTGGACGCCTAGGGCAATGGCCGCAGAGCAAGGGCACAGGCCCAAATCCCAGGCATAAAAAAGCCCGCTTGCGCGGGCTCTTTTGTTAGCCGTTGTTGCTGTCGAGACGCAGCTTCATGGGCCTGGAGCAGATGAACACGCGCTGGAACTGACGCTCGATGTCCTTGGGCATGCCCTTGGGCAGCATCACCACGCTGTGCTCGTCATGGATCTTGATCTGGCCGATGTACTTGGAGCTGATCTTGGCCTCGTTGGCGATGGCGCCGACGATGTGGCGCGGGGTAGCGCCGTGGCTGCGACCCACGTCCAGACGGTAGGCTTCCATGTCGGCGTTGTTGCGCTCGGGGCGCTCGGCACGGTCACGACGGGGACGCTCGTCGTTGCGGTCGAAGCGGCGCTCACCGCTACGCTCGCCACTGCGCTCGTTACGGTCAAAACGGCGCTCGCCGGAACGCTCACCACGGTCGAAGCGGCGCTCGCCACGGTCGTTGCCACGGCGGTCACGGTCGAACTCGCGGCGCGGACGGTCGTCACGGGGGCCACGGTCGGACGGCATCTTGGGATCGGCACCCACTGCCAGGGGCAGGTGGTTTTCCAGCACGGCCAGCAGGCTGGCGGCCAGTTCGGCCGGGCTCAGTTCCAGCTCTTCACCCAGGCGGGCAACCAGCGCCAGGCGCTCGTCACGGTCAGCAGCAGCCAGGTTCTCTTTGAGCTTGCCCAGGCGGCGCTCGAAGATGGCGTCGCTGCCCGGCAGTTCCATGGCGTCCACCTTCTGGCGGGTCACCTTCTCGATACGGCCCAGCAGGAAGCGCTCACGCGGGGTATACAGCAGCACGGCGGTACCGGTGCGGCCGGCGCGGCCAGTACGGCCGATACGGTGTACGTAGGCGTCAGGCTCGCGGGGGATGTCGTAGTTCACCACCAGGCCGATACGCTCTACGTCCAGGCCACGGGCGGCAACGTCGGTTGCAACCACGATGTCCAGGCGGCCATCTTTGAGGGCTTCAACGGCGGCTTCACGCTCTTTCTGGCCCAGGTCGCCGTTCATGGCGGTGGCTTTGAAGCCGTTCTGGTTCAGGTGCTCGGCCAGGGTAACGGTAGCGTCCTTGGTGCGGGCAAAGATGATGGCAGCGTCGAACTCTTCGGCTTCCAGGACACGGGTCAGCACCGCAGGCTTGTGCTCTTCGAACACCATGATGCCTTTTTGGGTGATGCGGTCCACGGTCTGGGCCGGGGCAGACACCTTCACTTCCTGGTAGTCACCCATGAACTTGGCAACCAGGTTGCGGATCATCGGCGGCAGGGTGGCGGAGAACAGGGCGGTCTGGCGGTCGTCCGGGGTTTCACCCAGGATGCGTTCCACGTCTTCGATAAAGCCCATGCGCAGCATTTCGTCGGCTTCGTCCAAGACCACCGCCTGGATGGTGTCCAAGGTCAGGGAACCACGGTCCAGGTGGTCGATCATCCGGCCAGGGGTCGCTACCACCACCTGGGCGCCACGGCGCAGATCGTTGCGCTGGGGACCGAAAGGAGAGCCACCGTACAGGGTGACCACTTTCAGGCCGGTCATGTGACGGCCGAAGTCGACCAGGGCCGCAGCTACCTGCTGGGCCAGCTCACGGGTCGGGGCCAGCACCAGCAGCTGGGGTACGCCCTGGCGGGTGTCGATACCCGCCAGCAGCGGCAGACCAAAGGCAGCGGTTTTACCGGTACCGGTCTGTGCAATACCCAGGACATCGCGACCTTCCAATAGCAGCGGGATACAACTGGCCTGAATGGGGGATGGAGTTACGAAACCCAGGTCATCCAAGGCTTGCATGATCGGCTGAGGCAAGGAAAGCTCTGTAAAGGTCGCGGTCATAGCGGCTCTCTGTAGCGTAAAAGGCCGCGCATTATACGGGTATTTTTTGCGCAGTGCGCACTTTTTTTCGTGAGGGGCTCAGCTTCTGCTGGCACTTATTAATAAAAGGTAAAAAGGAGTCATTGGATGCAACCTGCTGACACTCATTCCAAGGTTTTCGGCTACTTGCTGTGGTTGTTCGGTTTCACCGGATCACACCGTTTTTACTACGGAAAACCCATTACCGGCACCATTTGGTTCTTCACCTTTGGGCTGTTCCTTGTCGGCTGGATCATCGACCTGTTCCTGATCCCGGCCATGGACCGGGAAGCGGACCAGCGCTTCACCCCTGGGCCCATCGACTACAACATCGCCTGGCTGTTCCTGACCTTCCTGGGGATCTTCGGTATCCACCGCTTTTACCAGGGAAAAATCATCACCGGCATCCTCTATCTGCTGACGGTGGGCCTGTTTGGCATCGGGCTGCTCTACGATTTTTGGACCCTCAACGACCAGATCTCCATGAAGAACGCCCAGTACCGGCGCTGACCAACAAAAATCCCGGCCAAAGGCCGGGATTTTTCACTAAAGGGCCACCATCAACTTGCCCTGGTTGCCGCCGTTCACCAGCAGCGGCAGCCCCTCCATTGCCGCATCCAGGCCTTCAAGCACGTGGGCCCGATACTGTAGCTTGCCACTTTGCACATAGGGCAGCAGGGTGGCGATAAGTTCGGGGATCTCATGCCAGTGGTCCGGCATGGTAAAGCCCTGGATGGTCAGCCTTTTCTTGATGATGTTGAGCCAGCTGGGGCCCGGCGCCGGGGTGTCGCTGAGGTAATCGGCAATCAGGCCGCAGACGATGATGCGGCCATGGGCGTTCATCCGGCCAAAGATATGCTGCTGGATGGGGCCACCGGTGTTTTCAAAGAAGAGATCCACGCCGTTTGGCGTCAGTTCTGCCAACTTGGCCGCCAGATCGTCGGTCTTGTAGTTGATGGCGCCGTCAAAGCCCAGGGTATCAACAACCCATTGGGCCTTGTCTTCACTGCCCACCACCCCTATGACCCTCAGCCCCTCGGCCTTGGCCAGCTGCCCCACCAGGGAGCCCACCGAGCCGGCGGCGCCGGTGACCACCAGGGTTTCACCGGCCTTGGGCTTGCCCAGGCGCAGCAGACCCTGAGTGGCGGTCAGTCCCGGCAGGGCCAGCACGCTCAGCACCATTTCGGCCGGCAGGGCGGCGTCTATCTTGGTGATACCGGCACCGCTGCTAAGGGCATATTGGGTCCAGCCGAACATGCCCATCACCCGCTCACCCACGGCAAAGTCCGGGTGCCGGGAGGCTACCACCTCACCGACCCCGGAAGAGCGCATCACCTCACCCAGGGCCACAGGCGGTATGTAGCTTTCGGTGTCGGCGGACATCCAGCCGATCATGGCCGGGTCCAATGACATGTGGCTTTGGCGCACCAGCAACTGGCCTTCGGCTGGTTCAGGGATGGGCAGGCTGACTTTTTCAAAGAGGCTGGCATCCAGCGCCTTTTCGGGGCGGCGAACCAGTTTGACGGCGTGATAATGGGACATGGGGCCTCCGGGCAACTAGCAGTTACCGGATTATTCCCCATCGATAATGGGATAGTTACCCCCTAAAATAGGAATAAGTTTTGCCATTAAAGCAATAAACATGGATCAACTGCGGGCTATCCGCTATTTCATCGCCGTGGCCGAAAGCGGCAGCTTTACCGAGGCCTCCCGGCTGCTGCGGGTCCCTTCATCTTCATTGTCGCGGCGGGTCAGCGATCTGGAGCGGCAGCTGGGGGCGGCCCTGCTGGAGCGCTCCACCCGCCTGGTAAGGCTGACCGAAGTGGGGGAGCGTTACTACAGGGACACCAAGGAGATACTGGCCCGCCTGGCCCAGAGCGACGAGGCAGTAGGCCAGTACCACGCCAGGCCGGTGGGGGTGCTGCGCATCAGCTGCCAGACCGACTTTGGCCAGCAATGCCTGCTGCCGCTGCTGGACGACTTCCAGCAGGCCTTTCCCCATATCACCCTGGACATCACCCTCAGCGATGACCTGGTGGACTTGGGCCCGGACGGGGTGGATATCGCCATTCGCGGCGGCACCGCCCCGGAAAAGCGCCTGGTGGCGGTGCGCCTAAGGGACAACAATTTTATCCCGGTGGCCTCCCCCGACTACCTGGACCGCCAGGGCCGCCCGGCCCGGCCCCAGGACTTGGCCGGCCACCAGGCCCTTATCTACCGTACCCCCATGGGGCCTGTACCCTGGATGGGGGAAGAAGCAGGCCAATGGCAGCGGCTTAGCCCCCAGGTGGCGGCGGTGAGCAACGACGGTGCCTGGCTTATCGGCCAGGCCCTGGCCAGCAGGGGTATCTTGATGCTGCCGCGCTGGGCGGTGGAGAAGGAGTTGGCCCAGGGCAGTTTGGAGGCGCTGGCGCTGAAGGTGTCCATAAGCCCGGGCAGCCAGTTGGGGGTTTATCTGTTGTACCAGCACAGCCGCTATTACATTCCCAAGATCCGCGAGGCGGTAGACTTTCTGGTGGCCCGGCTCAAGGCATGAAAAAAGGCCCCGAAGGGCCTTTTCTTATTTTACGTCCGGCAGGTTGCGGGCGTAGTAGATCTCCTGCATCTCTTTCCAGAGCTTCTCGGTGATCTCTTCGACTTCGGTCCCGGTCAGGTCTTTTTTGGTGACCCCGAACAGGTAATGGTCCAGATCGTATTCCTTGAGCATCATCTTGGTGTGGAAGATGTTCTCTTGGTACATGTTCACATCCAGCATCTGGAACATGTCCTTGGTGTCTTCGGACAGGAAGTTCTGGATGGAGTTGATCTCGTGGTCGATGTAGTGCTTGGTGCCACGTACGTCGCGGGTAAAGCCGCGCACCCGGTAGTCGACGGTGACAATGTCGGACTCCAGGGTGTGGATCAGGTAATTAAGCGCCTTGAGGGGCGAAATCACACCACAGGTAGACACTTCGATATCGGCACGGAAAGTACAGATGCCGTCATCGGGGTGCACTTCCGGATAGGTGTGTACACAGATATGGGATTTGTTGAGGTGGGCAACCACGGAGTCACTGGACAGCGGGCCCGGCTTCTCGGAGGTGTCGACCTTCTGGGAGTCCTTGAGCGGCTCTTCGGACACCAGGATGGTGACGGAAGCGCCTTGGGGATCATAGTCCTGGCGGGCCACATTCAGGATGTTGGCACCGATGATGTCGCAGACTTCGGTCAGGATGTCGGTCAGACGATCCGCGTTGTACTGCTCGTCAATGTACTCAATGTACTCTTGGCGCTGCTGTTCTGTCTTGGCATAGCAAATGTCGTACAGACAGAAACTCAGGCTCTTGGTCAAATTGTTGAAGCCGTGCAGCTTGAGCTTGGACTCTTCCACTTATCGGTATCCTCACCTACCTGGCCGCCATGCGACCTGTTTTAACACTGGCCCCACCCCAATTGGTGGACCTCACACTTTGCCGCCATGCGGCTTGCTAAGTCGTGCCGACCTGCATGTCGAGGCGCTAGAGCATTGAAGCGCCTTGATATGCATTCGCCTGTGCAAAAAACAACAACGCCGCAACCGGCCCCACCGGGAGGCTGGTCGCGGTATAACGTCGGCGGTCCGACGCCAGGTTACGGGAGTTCGACGATACGGAAGCTGTGGCGCACTGTCGCCGCCTGCTCCAGCATCTTCGACACCGAACAGTATTTTTCCATGGACAGGTTCACGGCCCGCTCTACATGCTTGGCCTGGACTTGCCTGCCCGTTACCACGAAGACCAGTTCAATGTCGGTAAAGACCTTGGGGTAGTCCTCGGCGCGCTGGCCTTGGATCTCCACTTCCACCGACTGTACGTCCTGGCGGGCCTTTTCGAGGATGGACACCACGTCCACCGAACTGCAGCCACCCACCGCCAGCAGGATCATCTCCATGGGGCTGGGGGCCGTCCCCGGGTTGTCGCCGTCCATCACCAGGGCGTGGCCGCTCTCGGTGGTGCCGACGAAGCGCATGCCGTCGAGCCATTTGACCTTAGCGTGCATGGCTTTCCCTTATGGGGTCTTCAAGGTGGCGGCAACGATACCACAACAACCGGCCTTTTAAAGGATCATTTTGTACTTGATGCTCCGAGGGGACCCTGCCAAAGTGTGATAACGTCCAAAAATTCAATGGGTAGAAGCGAGGAAAAACCATGGCAATCCTTGGTCGCGTACCAAACGATCCCGTGCTGGAAAGGTTTCTCTCCCACTGCCACGTCAAACAATACGGCGCCAAAGCGCCGATCATTCACCAAGGTGAGAAAGCCGACACCCTTTATTACGTGGTGAAAGGCTCAGTGGTGGTTTTGATTAAGGATGACGAGGGCAAGGAGATGATCCTGTCCTACCTTAATCAGGGGGATTTCTTCGGGGAACTGGGGCTTTTTGAGGACGATCCGGTGCGTACCGCCTGGATCCGCACCAAAAGCCAGTGTCAGATAGCCGAGATGAGCTATCAGAAGTTCCGTCAAACCATCCAGCAGGACCCTGAGATATTGCTGCGCCTCAGTGCCCAGATGGCCAAGCGGATCCGCTCTACCAGCCGTAAGGTAGGGGATCTGGCCTTCCTGGATGTGGCTGGCCGCATTGCCCAGACTCTGCTGAACCTGGCCAAGCAGCCCGACGCCATGACCCACCCCGACGGCATGCAGATCAAAATAACCCGTCAGGAGATCGGCCAGATCGTCGGCTGTTCCCGCGAAACCGTGGGCCGGGTATTGAAGATGCTCGAAGAGCAGGAACTGATCCACGCCCGTGGCAAGACCATAGTGGTCTACGGTACCCGCTGAGCAACCAGGGCCCGCAGTTCGGCCAGCACCGCCTTACGCGGGCCCTGCACTTCCCCGGTCAGCCAAGCCAGTAACGGCGCCGGGCAGTTCCCATCACTGGCCCAGCCCCAGGCCAGCTTCCAAAGTGCCAACCGCACCGCCTCCAGGCCCGCCGCCCCCTTGGTAAAGCGCGCCAAGTCACTCTTGTCCCAATCGCTAAGCTCTGGGCTCACCGCCCCCTGATAAAGGCCGTTTATCAGCCCGGCCGGCAGCCCCTGCTGCCAAGGCAGGGTTTCCCAGAAGCGTTGGCTGCCCTGCTCCAGCAGCGCCGCACCGGCCCTGTCCAGGGCCTTGCCCATCATCACCGACGCCAGGCCAGAGGCGGCGTCCAGGCTGTGGCCAAGGCGCAGCGGCCGCCAGCCGGCGCGGCGCCAAAAGCGCAGTAGGGCCGGATCGGCGGCGTAGCTCACCACCAGCAGGTTGCCCTGCCCCTGCCTTTCCAGCTCTTCAAGGAGCCAGCTGCCAAGGCCTTGCCCCTGCTGGCTGACGGCGATGCGCATCACCCGCTGGGCCCGAAGACAGGGCGCCGCCTGCAACCCCAAGTGGCTGGCCAAAGATTGCAGCACCAAGTGCCCCTTGGGGCGGCGCTGCCCCAGGTACACGGCCTGGGCCAGCGCCGGGTCCAGGCCCCCTTCCGCCACCAGGGCCAGCACCCCCACCACCTTGTCCTGGCAAGTAGCCAGGGCGAAGGTCACCGCCGGGTCACTGAGCCAATGCTGGATATCTCCGGGGGCCGTCTGGTAATGGGCGCTCACCAAGAGCCCCAGGGTGGCCCGCAGCCAATGGGGCCTTGCCACCAGTTGCGCCGCGTCCAGCCAGTGCAGGGCCAGGGGCCCGGCCGGGGCTGGGTCTGGCTCGGCGTCCAGCAGCAACAGGGCGTTGACCAGGGCTTCCACCGGGCAGCCCGCTGCCCAGCGCACCGGCGCTTTGAGGTGATATTGGCGACTATCGGGGTACAGGGCCTGGAGCCTTGGCAAAAAGCGCAGGGCAAAGCCCCGACCCGACCCTTCATAGCCGTGCAGGGTGGTGGACAACACCAGCCGCTTGTAGTGGCTGGCCAGGCGGTCAAGCAGCGGAGTGGGTATAGCCGCCGCTTCGTCCACCAGCAGCAGGGCCGCTTCGGGGAGCTTGGCCACCAGGGCGTCCGGGGCCCAAAAATCGATGCGGCCAAGGTCGCTGACCAGGCTCAGGCCGTCGCGGCGGGCGCCGGGCAAGGCCTGCTGGGCGAAGGCAAAAAAAGGCCCAAGGGCCTCGACCCTGGGGGCCGTGACCAGCACCGGGCTGCGGCCAAGCTTGAGGCTCTCGGCCGCCAGCAGCCCCAAGGTGGCGGTTTTACCCCGGCCCCGGTCGGCGGTCAGCACCAAGGGCCGGCCACGGTGGCCGGTCAGCACCCTGAGGCCGGCGTCCAAGGCCTGTGCTTGGTCATCGGTGAGGCCTTGAACTGGATCGGCGCTGGCCCTGGGATGCTGGCGATAGCCTTGCAGGCAGTGAGCCAGCCATTGGCCAAGGGGGGAGCGGGCGGCCAGCTCCTCCAGGGGCGGACTCAACAGTACCAGCAGGCCGCCCCCCACCAGGCAACCGGCCAGGGCACCCAGGGCGTCAAGGGCAATCTCCTGGTGCCAGTCCACCACCAGCAGGTCGGCTTCCTGGCCCAGGTGATGACGAGCCTCCTTGGCCCCCATGCCGTCCGGCCCCAGCCACAGGGGCTGGCGGGCCTCGGCTACCAGGCGGCGGGCCTGGGCGCGGGCCTGTTCCGGCGGGTCGGTCAACAGCAACAGGCGCCGCTGCCAACTGGCCTTGGCCTGCCCTTTGAGATCGATGATGTTCATGGGGCTATTGTCGCGGATCGCGGCAAGGCCCGCACCTGCCTTTTCAAGGCCTTGAGGCGTTCCGGGTCCTGGTCCCCGTAGCGCAGCTGCTGGTAAAGGCCGGTCAGCTGGTTCCACAGGGGCGCCAGCTCCGGCCTATGCTCGGCAACCCGCAAAGCATAGGCTTGAGCCCCCTCCCCCGGCAGCCTCGCCAAGCCCATTTTCTTGCAGCCCTTGAGGTAGAGGCGGGCGGCGGCGGTCATGGCCGGTGCCTGCCGGCGGTTACTCCACCAGTGCAGCAACAAGAGTGCCCCCAACAGTAACCCCCCGAACAGCAACGCCGCCGGCAGCCAGTCGCTGGTGCCAAGCAGCCTGGACAACAGCTGCTCCCGGCGCTGGCCGTCGTAGTTGAGCACCCAACGGCTCCAGCGGTAATCCATCAGTGCCGCCTGGTAACGCAGCCAACGCAGCGCCGGTTGCTGCTTGAGTTGCCAGAACCAGCCGGCATCGCCCCTGAACTGAGGGCTGGCCGCCAGGCTGCTAAAGCCCCTGTCCACCCGCTCTGGGGCCACTTGGGCGGTGGGATCAAAGCGGGTCCAGCCCTGGCCAGGCAGCCAGGCTTCCACCCAGGCATGGGCGTCGTACTGGTAAAGGGCGTAGAAGTTGCCTTCGGGGACAAACTGGCCGCCCTGGTAGCCGGCGACGATACGGGCCGGGATACCGGCAGCGCGCAGCATAAAGGCCATGGCCGAGGCGTAATGGCCGCAAAAGCCCACCTGGGTATCGAACAAGAAGGCGTCTACCGCATTCTCGCCCAGGGGCGGCGGGGTCAGGCTGTAGCGAAAGCCTGTGGCAAAGTGCCGGTTAAGGGCCTGGGCCAGGGCCTTGTCGTCGCCAAAGCGCTGGCGAAAGGACAGGGCCAGGGCGCGGCTGCGGCCGTTGCCGGCAGCGGGCAGCTGGCGGTTCAAAGCCAGCACCCTGGCCTCTTCCCGGCGCTGCGGCCTGTCCTCCAGGCGCAGGGGGAAACGGGCCGTCTGCAACAGGGGTTGGCGGGCCAACACCCGGTTATCACGGGTGACCTGCTGCTCCCTTGACCTGGGCCTGGAACCTTCCAACACCGGCAACCAGCGTTTGGGGCTGGGGGACATCATCAAGGTCCAGTCACGACCGGGCCCGGCCAGCAGGGAGGGGGCATCACGCTCTTCCTGTTGGCGAAAGCGGGCCTGGTGCCAGGCCCTGCCGTCGAAGTCTTCCAAAGTCAAGGCCCGCCAGTAAAGACCGTCGGCGGACGGCCGCCAGGGCAGCTCGGCCCTGAAGGCCAGTTCGGTGGATTGGGCCAGGCTGGCAAAATCGCCGGGGCTCAGGGTATCGGACAGGCCTGTGGTGCCGCTTTTGGCGTCAGGCATCTGCCAAAGGGGCGACAGCCTTGGCAGCAATAAGAACAGCAGCAGGGTCAGGGGCAAGCTCAGCAGCGCCATGCGCCCCATGCGCCGTGCAAGGCCCAGGTTGCCCTTGGGCCCCAGCAGGCTCAGCAGTACCGCCAGTTGCAGAAGGCTGGCCAGCAACAGGTAGAGGGTCATGGCCATGGACTGGTAGCGCACAAAGTCGGTGGCCAGCAGGAAGAGCCCAAACAGCACCAGGGCGTACAGGTCACGGCTGGCGCGAATTTCCAGCACCTTGAGGCTATACCCCAACACCAGCAGCGACACCATGGCCAGGTACACCCCTTTACCCGGAAGGGTCAGGGCCAGAGCCACGGCGCCCCCCAGGGCCAGGGCCACCAGCAGCCAGCGGGGCGGCTGGCCGAAACGGCCAAGGCAGATCCCTGTGCACCAGGCCAGGCAGAAAAGGTTCAGCACCACCAGCACCGGCCCCACCTGGTTCCAGGTGGGCAGCACGGCGCTGAGCTGGGCCAGGATCAGCAGTACCAGGGTGCGCTTGGGCAGATACCACCTCATGGCTTCTCCCCGTAACAGGCCAGGGCTGCCAGGCATTGGTCGCGATGGGCCGGCCCCGCCCCCAAGGGCAATAGCTGGCCCCCCAGGTCCAAGCCGTAGAGGTCCTGGCGACGGCTGGCGTCCAGCACCTGCCAGGCCAGGCGCGACAAGCGCTGCTCCAGGTGGTTGCCGGGCACCTCGGCCAGGCGCAACCAACGGTTGTCCTGTTGGGGACTGGCAAATTCCTTGGACCACATGCCCCGCCCCTGAGCCAGCTGCTTCCAGGCCACCCGCCGCAAGGGTTCACCGGGCTGGTAGCTCTTCAGCCCCTGCCAGTCGCTTTCCCCCCGGCCCGGGTCCTGGCCCTGCCCTTCCTTGTTACTGTCCTGGGCCCCCTTTGGCCAGGGCTCAGGCTTGGGATAGAGCAGCAGTTCCTGGTCCAGGTCCGGGTAGCTCCAGGCCCGAAAAAGCCCCAGGGGGTAACGGCAGGCTACCGTCAGCCGCCCCGGCCTGTAACGGCCCCGCCGCCCAGGTAGCGCCAGCAGAACCAAGCGCTCCAGGCCGGTCACATCCGCCAGCCGCACCGGCCCCTTGCCATAGCGCAGCTCTATGCCCCAGTGGCTTTTGCCGTCCACCTGCACCTGAAGACGCAAGTCATCCCCTGCCACCTGGGGCTTGAGGGCCAGCCGGCTCAGGCTCAGGCCGGCCAGGTTGCGGTGGGTCAGGTACATGCAGGTGGTAAACAGGCTGACCAGGAAAAAGGCCAGCAGCAGCACCAGGTTGTTCTGGTAATTGGTGCCCAGCAGGAAGATGGCCATCACCACCCCCAAAAAGGCGTAACCGAAAGGGGTGGGCAGGATATAGATATTGGCATTGCTGAGCTGACAGTGGCTGGCCGGGGGCTGACGGCGGGCCAGGAAGTGCCCCAGCCAGCGCTGGCGCCAACTGGTCATGACAGTACCGGGTCCACGGCCGCCAGCACCAGGCTGGCATAGGCTTGCTGGCCGCCCTGGGCCACCGGGCTGAGCCGGTGCTCTGCCACAGAGGCGAAAATGGCCTGGATATCCTCCGGCAACACATAGTCCCGCCCCGCCAGCCAGGCCCAGGCTTTGGCTGCCGCCAGCAATGCCTTACCGGCCCGGGGCGACAGGGGCCTTGGCACATCCGGCAGTTCCCTGGACGCCTTGAGCAGAGCCAGCAGGTAGTCCAGCAGATCGTCCGACGCCCGGACCTGGTCCACCTCGGCCTGAAGTTCAGCCAGCCGTTCGGTGTCCAGCAGGGCTTGCAGCTCTTGGTGGGCCCTGGCCTGGCCTTTGAGCAGGGCCTTTTCCGCCTCCTTGGGCGGAAATCCCAGGGCGATGCGCATGGCAAAGCGGTCCAGTTGGGATTCTGGCAGCGGGTAGGTGCCGGCCTGGTCCACCGGGTTTTGGGTGGCGATAACGAAAAAGGGCTGGGGCAGGCCGTAGGTGTGGCCGTCGGTACTGACCTGGCCTTCGGCCATGGCCTCCAGCAGGGCGCTTTGGGTCTTGGGGCTGGCCCTGTTGATCTCGTCTGCCAGCAACACCTGGCTGAACAAAGGCCCGGGCTGGAAGTCAAAATGACCGCTTTCCTGGCGGTAGATGGACACGCCGATAAGATCGGCCGGCAGCATGTCCGAGGTAAACTGCACCCGCTGGTAGCCAAGGCCCAGGGTGGCAGCCAGGGCATGGGACAGGGTGGTTTTACCAGTCCCCGGCAAGTCTTCTATCAGCAGGTGGCCCCGGGACAGCAGGCAGCACAGGGCCAGTTTGACCGGCCCTTCCTTACCCAGCAGTACGGCATTGAGTTGGTGCAGGATATGATTGGCAAGAGACACGCAAGCAACCTCTTATGTTTTTCTTAAGCCTACGACTTTAAAGAAAAAGTACCAAGGCATCTGGACCGGCCCCTTGGCGCAGCATGGTAAATGCACGCCTCGTTTGAGCAGGGGGCCCGCCATCGCCTAAGATAAAGCAGACCAGTGGCTCAAGGAGTACACAAATGAAAACTAAGCTATTTTCCCTGGCATTGCTGATGGCCGCCGGCCTGGCCCAGGCCGATGACGTGCGGCTGCGCGGCCCGGACAGCTACCCCTACACAGCCCCTCCCGGCACCGACAGCCCCGGCTTTTTCGTAGAAGCGGCCCAGGCTATTTTTGCCCAGCACCAGCTGACCGTGGACTACAACGTGGTGCCCTGGAATGCCATGATCGCCGGCGGCGAGAGTGGCCTCTACGACTGCCTGCTGGGCATACACCCTTCTGAGGCCCCTGAACTGAACTTCACCTCGGACCCTTGGGTGGTGATGTCACCGCACCTCTTTGTACGGCCCGCCGATCCCCTCAAGTATGAGGACTTGAGCAGCTTTCAGAACCGCCGGGTCGGCGTGCTGAAGAACTCCCGTATGGAAGCAGCCCTGGCGCCATTGAAAAAGTTCAAACCCAAGCAGCTGGTGCTGGTGCCCGAAGATAAGGGGCTGCCCGAGTTGGTAAGGCGCCTGCGTATCGGTGAGTTGGACGTTATTGCCGCCCCCGAAGCCGAGATGACCCACTATCTGGCAGACAACAACCTCAGCAAACTGGTGCGGGACGTGGGCCGCTTTACCGATCCGGTGCCCCTGTACGTGGCCTGTGGCAACAAGGAAAAGAACGCCGCCTGGTTGGATTGGCTCAACCAAGGGGAGTTGGACCTGATGAAATCAGGCAAATGGCAGGAACTGAAGAAGAAGTATCACCTGCTCTGACAAAAAAGGCCGCGAATGCGGCCTTTTTGATGGGCAAGACCTATCAGGCGTTGCACTGCACCTTGGCGTTGGTGCTTTCAAAAATCTTGTCGGCGCTGGCCGCCACAAAGCCGGTGTAGAGCTTACCGTCAGCCTGGGGATAACGGCGGGCAAACTCGTAGAAGCAGCTGGGGATGGCGAAGTTGCCGTCGGTGAAGCTTACCTCGGCCTTGTCGGCCATGGTGGAAGACTGCTCCAGGCACACTTCGGGGCTGCCCTTGATCTCGCCACCGGAGGTGTTGAGGGTAAAACCGGCATCCTTGAGCGCCTGGTTGACCGATTCGAGGGTCTCGAAGTTGCTCAGGTGGTTGACGGACACGGTGAAGTGGTTGGCGCGGTAGCCGTAGGCCGCCATCCAGGCCGCATACTCGCTTTCGGCCAGCAGGGCTTCGTAATCGCCGTGGGACACCTGCCAGTGGGTACCGGAGTAGAGGAAGTCGTCGGCGCTGACTGCGGCCTCATCCACCTGCTCCACCATCTTGTGCACCAGAGCCTGCAGCGCCGGGCTGCATTTTTCTACCAGCAACTCGGAGATAAACACCTTGGGCTTGGTATCGTCCTGGTGCTCGAAATGCTTGGCGTAGAGCTTCTTGGCTTCGAAGTGGTACTCGCCTTTTTCTTGGTAGCCCAGGGCCAGGAAGTGGGCAGCCAGCTTGTCCAGGCCCACTTTAGCGATGTTGAAGGTACGGAAGGCTACATGGTCGTTGATGATGTCATCACCCTGCTCGGAGCTGGCCAGCAGCTGGTGCACCTTCTTGGCGCTGGGGGTGACCTCCAGGTAGTTCTTCCAGAGGCACTCAAATAGGGTATTGATGTCCTTGTGCATACGAACCTCTTCTCGTAGTAAAGACGGCAGCCCAAAGGCTGCCGTCTGTTGTCATTACAGGCTCAGGCCGGGGGCCAGGCTGGCAGGGGCGCTAACCGCCTCCGCCTCGACGCTGGCCACAGGGTAAGCACAGTAATCGGCTGCATAATAAGCGCTGGGCCTGTGGTTGCCTGAGGCTCCTACGCCACCGAAGGGCGCGGCACCGGAGGCACCGGTAGTCTGCTTATTCCAATTGACGATACCAGCACGAATACGACGGAAAAAATAGTCCCAGTCGTCGCGGCTATCAGACAACAGGCCGGCAGACAGGCCGTAACGGGTGTTGTTGGCCTGCTCGATGGCGGCATCGAAATCGTCGTAGCGGATCAGCTGCACCAGCGGGCCGAAGTATTCTTCATCAGGCAGGTCACTGATTGCCGTGACGTCGATCAAACCCGGGCTCACTCGGCCGGTACCGGTTTGCAGGTGCTTGAGTTCCACCAGCACTTCACCGCCCAGGGCCTTGAGCTTGTCCTGGGCCGCCACCATGCCAAGGGCCGCTTTTTCAGAGATCAGCGGGCCCATAAAGGGCTGCTCTTCATCGAACTGGCCGCCCACCTTGATGGCCTTGACCGCCGTCACCAGGGCATTGACCAGCTCATCGCCCTTGGCACCCTTGGGCACAAAGAGGCGGCGGGCGCAGGTGCAGCGCTGGCCGGTAGAGATATAACCTGATTGCAAAATCTCGTGCACGGCGCCCTTGATATCGGCCACGTCACGCACCAGCAGCGGGTTGTTGCCACCCATTTCCAGGGCCAGGATTTTCTCCGGGCGGCCGCCGAACTGCTTGTGCAGCAGTTGGCCGGTGTTGGACGAGCCGGTGAAGAACAGGCCGTCGATCCCAGCGTGGCCAGCCAGGGCCTTGCCGGTTTCCAGCTCACCTTGCACCAGGTTGATAACCCCAGCCGGCAGGCCGGCCGCTTCCCAAAGCTTGAGGGTATGCTCGGCGGTTTTCGGGGTCAGTTCGGACGGCTTGAACACCACCACGTTACCGGAGATCAGCGCCGGCACCATATGGCCGTTGGGCAGGTGTCCCGGGAAGTTGTAAGGGCCGAACACCGCCACCACGCCGTGGGGCTTGTGGCGGATAAAGGCGCGACCACCGGCCACGTCGTTTTCCACCAGGCCGGTGCGCTCTTCGTAGGCGCGGCTGGAAATGGCAATCTTGCCGATCATGGCCGCCACTTCGGTCTGGGTTTCCCAGAACGGCTTGCCGGTTTCTTCGGCGATGGTGCGGGCCAAGGCTTCTTTGTTGGCCTTAAGCTGCTCGCCAAAGGCGTTGATGATAGCCAGGCGCTCTTCGACGGATTTGTCGGCCCAGGCCACAAAGGCCTGGCGGGCGGCGGCTACGGCGGCGTCCACCTGGGCCGGGCTGGCGCCTCGGCCTTCCCAGGCCAGGCTGCCGTCGGCCGGGTTCAAAGATTGGAAGGCAGGACCTTCACCGGCCAGCCATTGACCATTGATAAACAGGCTCATGGATTACTCCTTCTCGAAAGCGATGGCACGCACCCAGTCCCCGGCCTTGACGCCCAGGGCGTCGGCGGTGGCCCGGTCCAGAACCAGGTCGCCCTTGCGGTGCAGGGCGTTGGCCAGGGTGCAGCGAAAATGCTGGAGGTTGGTGTTGGCGATCATGGTCTTGATGCCGTCGTCGGTGTTGCCGATGGCTACCTGCAGCCGCTCGCTCTCGCGAATGGCCTGGATATGGTCGATGTCGCATTCCACTGTGGGGCCGGCATCGAAGATGTCCACATAGCCGCGCCAGCGAAAACCCTCTGCGGTCAGCAATTTGAGGGCGGGGCGGGTCTTGTCGTGGACTTGGCCAATCACGGCTTGGGCGGCCTTGGGCAGCATATCCACATAGACGGGATGGCGCGGCATCAGCTCGGCAATGAAGGTCTTCTTGCCAAGGCCGGACAAATAGTCGGCCTGGGGGAATTCCATGTCGAAGAAATGCTTTTGCAGCCAGCTCCAGAAAGGCGACTGGCCTTCGGTGTCGGACACGCCGCGCATCTCGGCGATCACCACTTCGGCGAAACGGTCACGAAACTCGGCCAGGAACAAAAAGCGGCACTTGGACAGCAGGCGGCCGTTATGGCCCTGGCGATGGCTTTCGCTCAGAAACAGGGTGCACAGTTCCGACACGCCGCTGTAGTCGTTGCACAGGGTCAGCAGCTGATGTTCCTTGTGGACCCCCAGGGTCGGCGACGAATGCACGGCGCTGCCCAGGTGGTAATGCCAGAAGGCGTCGGACTGGCCAACCCGGGCTTCCAGGGCCGTGGTACCCACCACCTCACCGGTTTCGGTGTCTTCCATGACCAGCAGGTAACCCTGTTCACCACTTTGGCAATCGTCGTCACCCAGAGCAAACGAGGCTTCTGAATAGGCGATTTTGGCCGCCAGCCTTTCTTCATTGACCGGCAGGGAGGTGAAGCCAACGCCGGATTCCTCGGCGATGCGCAGCAGGGCACCCAAATCTCGGCTGGTAATAGGACGAATAACCAGCATAGATGGCTCCTTTGTCTTGTTAAGTCGCGAGTCCGGCCCGCCGGCGGCGGGCCGTCCAGGGGCTTAGGCAGCAGCCACCTTGGCCACGGCGCGCTCGAAGCGGGCCATACCTTCTTTGATGTCAGCTTCGCTGATCACCAGAGAGGGGGCGAAACGGACCACGTCCATCCCGGCAACCAGAACCATCAGTTGTTCGTCGACGGCGGCAGTCAGGAAGTCGCGGGCACGGCCCTGGTATTTGTCGCTGAGCACGGCGCCCAGCAGCATGCCCATGCCGCGCACTTCCTTGAAGACGTCGTACTTGGCGTTGATGGCGGCCAGGTGCTCACGGAACCAGGCTTCACGTTGCTTGACGCCGTCCAGTACCTCGGGGGTGTTGACCACGTCCATTACCGCTTCGGCTACGGCACAGGCCAGGGGGTTGCCGCCGTAGGTGGAGCCGTGGGTGCCCACTTTCAGGCTGGCGGCAATTTTGGCGGTGGTCAGCATGGCACCGATGGGGAAGCCGCCGCCCAGGGACTTGGCAGAGGTGAGGATGTCCGGGGTCACGCCGTATTTCTGGTAGGCGTAGAGGTAGCCGGAACGGCCCATACCGGTTTGCACTTCGTCGAATACCAGCAGGGCATTGTGTTTGTCACAAAGGGCACGAACCCCTTCGATAAAGGCCTGCTCGGCGGGAATGATGCCGCCTTCCCCTTGCATGGGTTCCATGATCACGGCGCAGGTCTTATCGCTGATCAGGGCTTCCAGGCCGGCCAGGTCATTGAAATCCAGGTGGTCGATGGCGCCGGGCTTGGGCCCGAAACCGTCGGAATAGGCGGCCTGGCCACCGACGGTCACGGTGAAGAAGGTGCGGCCGTGGAAGGACTTGTTGAAGGAGATGATCTGGTCTTTGCCTGCACCGAAGTGATCCAGGGCGTAGCGGCGGGCCAGTTTGAAGGCCGCTTCGTTGGCCTCGGCACCGGAGTTGGCGTAGTAGATACGCTCGGCAAAGGTGGCGTCGGTCAGCTTCTTGGCCAGGCGCAGGGCCGGCTCGTTGGTCATGGTATTGGACAGGTGCCAGAGCTTCTCACCCTGCTCTTTGAGGGCGGATACCAGGGCCGGGTGGCAGTGGCCCAGCACGTTAACGGCGATGCCACCGGCAAAGTCCACGTACTCTTTGCCTTCTTGGTCCCAGACCCGGGCACCTTGGCCCCGCACCGGGATAATGGCGGCCGGGTTGTAGTTGGGAACCATCACTTCGTCGAAAGTGGCACGGCTTACTGACATTTGCTCTGACATGGTCATTCTCCAATGAATTTGGGGCGTGCGGGACGGAAAGAGGAATGCGCAAAAGGGGCATGATGCCCGCACGCCAGTTACAGCTAGACGGTGGCCCGATTATTTCAGAAGGTTCGGGGACTGTCTTTCTCGTCTAACCGTTAGATATACAGCCTGGCCGATTGTCGCAAAAAAAATTACTTATCCAAGATAATGAAACATTGGCAAGGCTAATTCGATAACAGTCTGGCAAAGCACCATTTGCAAACCGCTTGACTAGACTGAATAAAAACCGAAGAGGTCCTGTTATGAAACATCCCTTCATTCCCCTATTGGGCCGCATCCTGCTGGCCCTGATCTTCGTGATCTCCGGCTACGGCAAGATCGCCGGCTACAGCGGCACCCAGGCCTACATGGAACAGATGGGGGTTCCAGGCATGCTGCTGCCATTGGTGATTTTGCTGGAGCTGGGGGGCGGCATACTGATAGTGGTGGGCTTTTTCACCCGCTGGCTGGCCCTGCTGTTGGCGCTGTTCTGCGTGGTATCGGCCTTTATGTTCCACAGCAGTGGCGATCAGATGCAGCAGATCATGTTCCTGAAGAACCTGGCCATGGCCGGGGGCTTTTTGCTGCTGATGGCCAATGGCCCTGGCCAATGGAGCCTCGACGCCAAACGGGGCAGCGACTAGCAGGCCAGGAAGTTCGCCAGCAACTGGTGGCCGGCCTGGGTCAAAATGGCTTCGGGGTGGAACTGCACCCCGTGCAGGGGCAGGCTTTGGTGGGCAAAGCCCATCACCAGGCCGTCTTCGGTCCAGGCATTAGCTTTGAGGCAGGCCGGTAGGCTGTCCGCCTCCACCAGCAGCGAATGGTAACGGGTCACCGTCAGGGGATTGGGCAGGCCGGAAAAAAGGCCACTGCCGTCGTGGCGGATGGGGGATGTTTTACCGTGCATCACCTGGGGCGCCCGCACCACCTTAGCCCCTAGCACCTGAGCCATGGCCTGGTGGCCAAGACAGACCCCGAGGATAGGCAGCTTATCCATGAAATGGCTGATGGCGGCCAGGGAAATGCCCGCTTCGTTGGGGGTGCAGGGGCCAGGGGAAACAACCAACCGCGCCGGCGCCATGGCCTCGATATCGGCCAGGCTCAAGGCATCGTTACGCGCCACCTGCACCTCCTGCCCCAGTTCCTGAAAGTACTGCACCAGGTTAAAGGTAAAGGAGTCGTAGTTGTCGATAACCAGTAGCATATCACGCCTAAAACATTGATTTAATTAAATTAAAATATCAAAAATAGAAAACGATACCCGCCATTTTTCTCGCTGCATCGGCCAGTAACACCCCGCACCCGAGCAAGGGGCGCTATTGTCACCGAAGCCCACCGCTAATGAAATAGTCCAAGCAGCCTCGTCTTCTCACCGCCACTAAGCGTGATTGAAGGTCATCAGTCCGGTATTGGGCCGCGTTCGAGAAAGGTAGAAAGCGCGATATAGCTTCGTACCGACCGCACCCCTTCCAAGCGCTGTACCTCCATCAGAAAGGCTTCCAATGATTCTGTGTCGTTGGCACGCACCTTTATCATCACACTCGAGTCGCCGGCGACACTGTGGATCTCCTCCACATCAGGCCTGACGTTGAATGCCAGAAGTTCACGGGTTGCCGCATAGCTACTGGTATCAACTAGAACAAAGGTCAACAAGGTACGGCCTAGCTTGCATCCATCGAGGCGAGCAACGGTGCCGGTGATCACTTCATCCCGTTTGAGTCTTTTCACCCGATCATGAACGGCAGCGGTAGACAAATGCACTGACTGGCTCAGTTCGGCATAACTCTGGGATGCATCCTTTGCCAGCTCCCTTAATATTTTTCGGTCAATGTCATCCAGTTCCACCGGTTTGTGGCGTCTTTGCCGAACCTCATCTCTTTCTTTATCTGACATCAAAACACCTCCTTCACAGCAGAACCTTATTCTGGATAATTCGAAAAATACAGAATTTGGTTAGCTTAAATAAAGTTTCTATTGGAGGTTATTCATGCCCATTGCTCTATTGGCTTTAGCGGTAGGCGCTTTCGGTATCGGCATGACGGAGTTCGTCATCGCCGGCATCCTACCCCAGGTAGCATCGGGATTCGGCATCGACATTCCTCAGGCTGGAATGATGGCTACCGTCTATGCCTTGGGTGTATTTGTGGGAGCCCCCTTGTTAACGGTGCTCGGTTCCAGGGTGCCACGTAAGAAGATGCTCATTGGTCTGGCAACCCTTTTCACCCTTGGCAACATCATCACCGCGATAGCCCCGACCTTGACTATCGCATTAGCCGGGCGGCTATTGACATCCTTCAACCATGGCGCCTTTTTTGGTATCGGCTCTATCATTGCCGCATCTTTAGTGGCCCCCAACCGCCAAGCCAGTGCCATTGCCTTGATGTTTTCAGGGCTTACGCTGGCAAATCTGGTGGGTGTGCCGGTGGGTACCTGGTTGGCTCAGGTAGCAGGCTGGCGGTTGGTTTTTTGGATCATTGCCGGTATCGGCCTACTGACCATACTGGGTGTGCTACTGCTGGTTCCGAATATCAAAAATGGCGAACGATTCTCGGTAAAAACAGAGTTGAGTGCCTTCACCGATCCGCAGGTGCTACTGACCATGGGCATTACGGTGCTTGGCCCTGCAGCCTTCTTCACCTCTATTACATACATTGCTCCCATGATGATGGAGCAGGCTGGCTTTAGTGAAAGTGGCGTCGCCAAACTAATGATCTTGTTCGGTTTGGGCCTGGTGGTGGGTAACAGCATTGGTGGTCGCTTTGCTGACCGGGCGCTGTTTAAAACACTCTACATTTCGCTGGCTGCACAGGCTGCGGTACTGTTCGCGTTTTGGCTTTGGGCCGACAACCCAGTTGTGGCCTCCTTGTCCATCTTCCTGATGGCCGCCTTTGGCTTTTCTACGGTTTCCCCAATTCAGAAATTGGTCATGGACAGGGCCAACAAGGCAGGCGCTCCGACCATGGCGGCCTCAGTCAATATCGGTATGTTCAACCTTGGTAACGCCCTTGGCGCCTGGGCTGGCGGCGCCACCATCGCGGCCGGCTTTGGCCTGGCTTCCCCTAACTGGGCCGGTGCCCTGCTGTCCCTCGGCGCTTTGCTGCTGGCCCTGCTCGCCGGTTGGATAACGAAGCATGAGCGAACGGCCTGCCTGGCATAATCGAGCAACAGGCACGGCACTGGGCCTTAGATAGGCCAGGCTCAGCAGATAAAAAAGGCGCCCTTAGGCGCCTTTTTTATCTGCCTTATTGCAAACCCACTTCGAAGGTCAGGGTCAGGTTGTCACGGCGTTGGTCGGCCTTGACGCCGTCGGCTTGGCTTGCCAGACCGGTTTCCAAAAGGTAGCGGCCGGCAACGGCCGGAGTCAGGGTCAGCTGGCCCTGATCATTGGTAGTGAGGTGCTGGCGGCCCGGCTCGTTGCGGTACAGCTCGCCGCCTCGGGACATAGTCACTTCAAGGCCCTTGGCCGGTTTGCCGTCCAGAGTGAAAGTGAAGGTCACAGGCTCCTTTTCCACCAGGTCGGCCGGATGGGTGCCCAGAGTCACTTCCAGGCCATGACCGGTGGTGGCCAAGGCTGCGTCGCTTGGACCATTGACGGTCACAAAGGCCAGGGACTTGCCGTTGACCATCAACGACCGCACCTCAGTGGCGTCTTTGGGTAGCTGGCCTTTGGCGGCCACCTTGTCCGCGAACAGCCGTTTCTGCTCGCCCTTTTCCTTGTAGAAGGTCATATAACGGGGAGCGCCCGACAGCTCCAGACGGTAGGTACCGTCTTCCTTGAGCAGGGCCTCGGCCAGGGATTGGCGCTTGCCCTGATGCCTTGAGGCGATGTCCCGCGCTTTGCCGTCGGGGCCAAACAGCTTGAGGTTGTTGGCGCTGACCGGCTTGTCCACCACGAAGGTCATGTTACCGGCCGACACTTCCACTTCAATCCAGGTGTTGTTGCTGGACAGGGTGTACTGGCTGGGTTGGACCCAGATGGTATGGGCGCTGGCCGTGGCGCTGACCAGTGCCAGGGAGGCGATCAGGTGACGCAGTTTCATCTCAGTGGCTCCTTGCAGGATAAGAAAGGGTGACAGGCCCCAATTCGGGTTCGGCAGCCAGGGTCAAGGTGAAGGCTTTACCGTCAAAGTGCAGGGGCTGGCTCAGGTGGCTGCGGCCGCCGTGTTCCCGGGCCGCTTCCAGGTGCAGGACATAGTTGCCGTCCGCCAGGGCCTGGCCCTGGTCGTCTTTGCCGTCCCAATGCAGTTGGTAAGTGCCGGGCAGACGGGTGGCCGAGGTGACGGCATCCACCACCTGGCTGTCGCGCCGCCCGACTTTGCGCCAAAAACGGCGCAGATCCTTGAGCCAGTCGTCCTGCTCTCGCCACAGTTCCAGGGTACGTACCGGCTGCTGCCGGGCATCTTCCACCCAGACAGCCACATAGGGCCGCTGGTACTCGGGGCTGTCGATACTGGGTACGGCCAGCTCTATGTCCAGGCTGGGTTGGGCCAGCAGGGGGGCACTCGAGAGCAAGGCCAGGGCGCAAAGGATGGGCTTCACCATAGATCTCCTTCAGGTGTGGGCAGAAAATGCAAAGGCCAGCAGGGTCAGCAGGGCACCGATCAAGGTGGTAAGCAGGCCGGCGGTGCGCCGCGACAATTGGCGCCATAACAGGTAGAAGCCGGTGAGGCTGAACAGGATGCAGATAACCGCCACCGCGTCGATAAGCCAGCGCCAACTGGTGCCGGCATGGCGCCCCTTGTGCAGGTCGTTGGCCAGGCTCAGGTAGCCGGCAAAGTCGTCCACCAGGTAAAAGCGCTGCTCAGCGAGATCCACCTCGGCCAGGGCATAGCCACCGGGGCGCTGCACATCCAATTCCAGGCGCGCCGCCTTGTCGTCAAAACGCACCTTGAGCTGGCCACTGGGAAGGCCCTGGGTCTGCTCCAGCCAAACCTTGAGGCGACTGACCAGTTGCTGGCGGCGGCTCTCGTCGCTGGGCAGCTGTTCGGGAAAAAGGCCGCCAGGCAGTTCTTCGTCCAACTCTCGGTAATGCTGGCCGGCGGCACTCTTCCAGTCGCCGTGGTTGAGGGTCACCCCGGTAAAGGCGAAAAACAGCAAAGCCATCAGCACGGCCATGGAGCTGTAGATATGGACAAGACGAACGTTCTTTAGCAGCCACTGCTGGGATTTGGAAATGCGCATGCCTGGAGTTCCGTAAAACAGGAGCACATCATAACTGAGAAGCATTGTCATTTGCAGCCAGGCGATAGCCGACTACGACCAATGGTAAAGAAAAAGGCGCCAACGGCGCCTTTTTTTGTTCCAAACAAACCGCCTCAGGGGCGTGGCACAAAGCCCAGCACTTCATAGACCTTCTTAAGGGTCTGGGCGGCGCGAGCGCTGGCGTCTTCGGCGCCGGCCTTCATGATGGCATCCAGGGTGGAACGGTCTTCGCGCAGTTCCTTGTAACGGGCCTGCAGCGGTTCGAGGAAGCCCACTACCGCCTCGGCCACGTCCCCTTTGAGGTGCCCGTACATGCGGCCTTCGAACTCGCCTTCCAAGGTCTCTACAGACTTGCCGCTGATGGCGGACAAAATGCCCAGCAGGTTGGAGACACCGGCCTTGTTCTCGCTGTCAAAGCGCACCAAGGGCGGCTCGTCGGAGTCGGTAACGGCACGCTTGATCTTCTTGGTAATGACCTTGGGATCTTCCAAGAGGCCAATGAAGTTGCCCTGGTTGTCGTCGGACTTGGACATCTTCTTAGTGGGGTCCTGCAGGCTCATCACCCGGGCCGCAACCTTGGGAATGAAAGGCTCTGGCACGGTGAAGACGTCGCCGTAGAGGTTGTTGAAGCGGGTGGCCACGTCCCGGGACAGCTCCAGGTGCTGCTTCTGATCCTGGCCCACCGGGATCTGGTTGGCCTGATACAGGAGGATGTCGGCTGCCATCAGTGCCGGGTAGGTAAAGAGGCCGGCGTTGATGTTGTCGGCGAAGCGGGCGGACTTGTCCTTGAACTGGGTCATGCGGGACAGCTCGCCAAACTGGGTGTAACAGTTCAGTACCCAGGCCAGTTGGGCGTGCTCAGGCACGTGGGACTGGACAAAGACACTGGAGCGCTTGGGGTCGATGCCACAGGCCAGGTAAAGGGCCAGGCTGTCGAGGGTAGCTTCATAGAGCTTGCTCGGGTCCTGGCGCACGGTAATGGCATGCAGATCGACGATGCAATAGAGGCAGTCGTAATCGGACTGCATCTGGTCCCATTGCCGCAGGGCCCCCAGATAGTTGCCAAGGGTCAGCTGGCCGGAGGGTTGTGCACCACTCAAGACAATGGGTTTGGACATGACGATCATTACCTCTGTTGCAGGGCGGGCAGCTCCAGCAGCGCCGCCAAGGAGTCTAGGGTGAAATCCGGGTTGGAAAGGCCGATATCTTCCCCGTAGTTGTAACCGCCCGTCAAGCCAACCGACGGGCAACCGGCCGCCTGGGCAGCCTGGATGTCGTTTTTGGAGTCGCCCACCATCAGCAGTTCGGCCGGAGCCAAGTCAAAGCGCTGGCAAAGCCAGGTCAGTGGCAGCGGATCAGGCTTCTTGGCGGCCAGGCTGTCACCGCAAAGGATATGTTCGAAATGCGGCTCCAGTCCCAGATCCCTGACCAGGGGTATGGCAAAGCGGCTGGCTTTGTTGGTGACCAGAGCCAGGGCAAAACCCCGGCGTCCCAGTTCGGTCAACACCGCCAGGGCGCCGTCGTAGGGGCGGGACGCCACAGCCAGATGGCTCTGATAGGCAGCTTCGAACAGTGCCAGGGCCTGGGGGGCTTCTCCCAGCTCCTGGCTGGCCCTTTCAACCAGCTTGCTGATGCCGTTGCCAACCCATTGGCTGACCTTATCTTCCCCCACCGCAGCCAATCCCAGCTGGCGGCGCATGGCATTGGCTGCCCAGACCAAGTCGGGCAGGCTGTGGACCAGGGTTCCGTCCAGGTCGAATGCAACAGCCTTGATCACGCGCCAACCTTGGCCAGCTCGGCGCGCATCTGGTCAATCACCGCTTTGTAATCGGGTTTGCCGAAAATGGCCGAGCCGGCCACGAACATGTCGGCACCGGCTTCGGCAATGGCTGCAATATTGTCGACCTTGACGCCACCGTCGATCTCCAGGCGGATGTCGCGGCCACTCTGCTCGATACGCTGGCGTACCTGGCGCAGCTTGTCGAGGGTGCCGGGAATGAAAGACTGGCCGCCAAAACCGGGGTTGACCGACATCAGCAGGATCACGTCCAGTTTGTCCATCACGTAGTCGAGATGATGTAGAGGCGTGGCCGGGTTGAACACCAGGCCAGCCTGGCAGCCGCTATCCTTGATCAGGCCCAGGGTACGGTCCACATGGTCAGACGCCTCTGGGTGGAAGGTAATAATGCTGGCACCGGCCTTGGCAAAGTCCGGCACTATCCTGTCCACCGGCTTGACCATCAGGTGCACGTCGATGGGTGCTTGGATGCCGTAGCTGCGCAGGGCATCACAGACCATGGGCCCTATGGTGAGATTGGGCACATAGTGGTTGTCCATCACGTCGAAATGCACCACGTCGGCGCCAGCGGCCAGCACATTGGCCACGTCGTCGCCCAGGCGGGCAAAGTCGGCCGACAGGATGGAAGGGGCAATCAGGAAGTCTTTCATGGGCGGCTCCAGTTTCAACTGGCGCTATTGTAAACCAAGCGGCCACCCTGTTCATGGGGTGTGACCGCCCATTCTGCTATGGTCTGGCCCTAGGCAACAGGAGGTAACATGCAATTACGCGACGAGGAACTGCTCAAGACCCAGGCCTACATTGACGGCCAATGGCACAGGGGCGGCAAGCAGCTGGATGTCACCAACCCGGTGGATGACAGTCTGTTGGCCCGAGTGCCCGATCTCAGCAGTGACGATACCGAAGTGGCCATAGACGCCGCGCACCGTGCCTTTAGCAGTTGGCGTAAAACCACGGCCCATGAGCGCAGTCAAAAGCTGCGCCGCTGGTTTGAGCTGATCATGGACAACCAGCAAGATCTGGCCCAAATCATGAGTGCCGAGCAGGGTAAGCCAGTGGCAGAAGCCAGGGGGGAGATCGCCTACGCCGCCTCTTTCGTGGAGTGGTTTGCCGAAGAGGCCAAGCGGGCCTATGGTGACCTGATCCCCGCACCCAAGGCGGGGCAGCAACTGATGGTGCTGCGTGAGCCTGTGGGAGTGGTGGCGGCCATCACCCCCTGGAACTTCCCGGCCGCCATGATCACCCGCAAAGTGGCCCCGGCCCTGGCCGCCGGCTGCACCATAGTAGTGCGCCCTGCCTCCGAGACTCCCCTGACCGCCTTGGCCCTGGCCGAGCTGGCCCACCGCGCCGAGATCCCGCCAGGTGTTTTCAATGTGGTTACCGGCGACGCCGTCAGTATCGGTAAAGCCATGACCGACAGCACCAAGGTACGCAAACTGTCCTTTACCGGTTCCACCCGGGTTGGTTCCTTGCTGATGCAGCAATGTGCCCACGACATCAAGAAGTTGTCTTTGGAGTTGGGTGGCAATGCCCCCTTTATCGTCTTCGAAGATGCCGATCTGGACGCCGCCGTAGAAGGGGCCATGGCTGCCAAGTTCCGCAATGCCGGCCAGACCTGCGTCTGCGCCAACCGCATCTATGTCCACGAAAGGGTAATGGAAGCCTTTACCGACAAATTGGTCCAAGCCATGGGCACCCTAAAGGTAGGCGCTGGCAACGAGCCTGGCGTTACCACCGGCCCCCTTATCAACCTTAAGGCAGTCGAGAAAATAGAAGCCCATATTGAAGATGCCCTGGCCAAGGGAGCCAGCTTGCGGATGGGGGGCAAACGCCATAAAAAAGGCGGCACCTTCTTCGAACCGACGTTGCTGACCGGCATGACCCAGCAGATGCTGGTGGCTAAAGAAGAAACCTTTGCCCCCCTGGCCGCCCTCTTCCCGTTCAACGACGAAGAACAGGCAGTCGAAATGGCCAACGACACCCCCTATGGCCTGGCCGCTTATTTCTACAGCCAGAACCTCAACCGGGTATTCAGGGTCGCCCAAGCCCTGGAAGCAGGCATGGTAGGCATCAATACCGGCCTCATCTCCAACGAGGTCGCCCCCTTCGGCGGCGTGAAAGCTTCTGGGCTGGGCCGGGAAGGCTCCAAGTACGGATTGGAAGACTTCATGGAGATGAAATACCTCTGTCTGGCCGGACTTGGCAAATAGCGTAAGAAATAAGGCCCGGCAAGCCTAAATTGGTATTACCAATCACGATCTTGGCAAGCCGGGCCTTCAGCCACCGTTAATCAGAAGTACTCACTTCTGTAAAAAACTCAGCATTAATCACACAACACCGACGTAGACAACAGATCCACGTTGCAGCCCCCATGCCGACTCCGGTAAAGTCCCGCCCTTTCCCGAAACAAACCAGGTAAATTGGTCTTACCAATTGAGACGAGTGGAAACGACGTGATAAAGCCGTATACGCCGTTGCTGCTGGCCCTCGGTGCCACCAGCTTTTGCAGCCAAGCTGATTCTTTCAGCGACCAGCTCTCTGTCAGCCAATGGGTTGCCTTCGCCAATAACTATGTGTCCAGGGGGGTCAGTGGCTCCTCCAATGAGGCAGTAGTACAGGGCTGTATCGACATCGCCCACGATAGCGGGGCCTACGTCGGTCTTTGGGGATCGTCAGGTGACCAGGGTGGAGAGATAGACTGGTGGGCCGGGTATACCCTGCCTCTGGGTAGTGACTATGGCTTAAACGTGCAGCTCACCCGTTTCTACTATCCTGGTGCCACTAACCACCAGACCGAAGGCTCGGTGACTCTGATCACTCCCTGGGTGGAAATTTCCGCCCGCCACGACTGGGATTACGGGCACAACTATTACGAGCTGAACAAGGCCCTGCCTTTGGCTGACCAATGGCAACTGTTGCTGCACGCCGGCTACAAAAACTATGGTGAGAAAATATATCAGCCTGACCACTGGGCATACGACAAGGCCTATGCCGACGCTGCGGTGAAGGTGGCATACGACCTCACCAAACAGCACCGCCTCTTTGCCGGCTACTCCTGGCACCAAGACAATGATCGCAGTCACGCCACTGAAGGCAAAGTGCTGTTTGGCATCATCGCCTCTTTCTAATTTCCCATCCTTGTGTCGTTTTGACGGGGCCCCAGTGGGCCCTTTTTTTGTTGGCCAGCTTTTGAGCAGCTTGTTATACTCCGGTGAAATATTCTACCAACAGTCATCAGGAGGGCCTATGCGGATGAAAAAAACGGCAGTATTGCTGACCGTCGCCGGCAGCCTTTTCCTGGGGTCTTCCGCTTTACAGGGCAGCGCCCTTGCCAGTACCTGTCTTAGCACTCAGGAAGTAAGTTGGGGACAATGGCTGTTCGGCCGCAGTGGTTCGGTACAGCTGCATTTTCTCGATCTGTTGGAATTGATCACCCGCAGGGACAGTGATCGCAATGCCCGGCCAGCCAGTCGCCAATAAAAAGCGCAACCTTTTCATGAGCATCGCCGGCGCCTTCTTTGGGGTGCAGAGCAGCGAGCGCCATGCCGCCGATTTTAAGAGCCGCTCAGCCCTGAGCTACATAATTGCTGGCGTTATCGGTGTTGTGCTGTTCGTGGTCAGCCTGATGTTGCTGGTCAGCTGGGTACTCAACTAAAGCCCCCTGGTACAGCGCCAACAACTCCCCTACCTTTTGCCTGCCTGAGCCATTGCGGCTGATGCTGCGTTTCACCTGCACCGTATTAAGCGACGCATCCCGGTATAGCCAACGGGTATGCTCGGTGTCGTGGTTGGAGATCAGCACGGACACACCACGCTGGGACGACGCAAGGGCCGTCTTAGCCAAGGTGGCCTGATCGTCAAGGCTAAAACCGCTGCTGGCGTAAGTGGTGAAGCTGGCGGTCACCGACAGGGGCACGTAAGGCGGGTCGCAATAGACCACATGGCTGGGCTTGGCCGCTTCCATGGCGTGGACGAAGTGCTGGCAGGTAAAGGTGGCCTTTTTTGCTTTTTCGGCAAAAAAACCCAGCTCGTCTTCGGGAAAGTAGGGTGCCTTGTAGGAGCCGAAGGGCACATTGAAACCGCCTTTGCGGTTGTAACGACACAGGCCGTTGTAACCGTGGCGATTCAGATAAAGAAACAGCAGGGAGCGACGGTAGCTGTCTTTACTGGCGTTGAACTCGTCACGCAACCGGTAATAAACGGCCTGGTTATTATGGCTGGCCGTGAACAGCCTCCTGGCGTCACGGGTAAAACGCAGCGGATCCTTCGCCAGATGCTGGTAGAGGGCGATGAGATCCGGATTGATATCGTTGAGCACATAGCGATCGAAGTCGCTGTTGAGGAACACCGAGCCGGCCCCCACAAAGGGCTCCACCAACACCTCGCCTTGTGGCAGGTGGCGGCGGATATGATCAACCAGCGTGTATTTGCCGCCAGCCCACTTTAGGAAGGCACGGTGTTTTTTCATGAGCTCAGTTCGGGGACAGTCCAGTGCGCCATTCTAACTTTTGCCGGCGGCAATTTCTGCCTTGATTTTGTCATAGCGCTTGGGCCATGCCCCGGCCTGACGGAAGGTCGCCGGAAGCGTCTTGATAGCACTGCGAGCAGCGTCTAGGTTGGGGTAATCCCCCTGCACTATGATGTAAAAGGCTTTTCCCTGGCGAAGCACTTCTACCAGGTGCCAGTCTTTAACCCCTTGGCCATCCATGCTCTCCAACACCTTGGCTTTATCCCTGCCGCCCATCAATTGCAAGGCAAAGTGCCGGTCCGGTACCGATTGGGGCCAAGTCACTTTGACTGGCGCCTGGGGCTTGGGTTGCAGCGTAGTTTGTGGCTTGGGTTGGGGCTCAGGCTGAGCAGAAACAGTGGCCGCAGGTTCGGGCAGGGTTTCCTGGGCTGCTGGGTCCTGAGCTATTTCAACCTGGACAGGTGTCGCCTCTACTGGTTCATCGGCGGCCTCTTGCGCAGCAGGTTCAGGCACTGGCGCTTCTGCTTGTGCCGGCTCAGGCTGCCGCAAAACCTCGGTATTTGGATTTTCCCCTGCTTCGTTAGAGGCTGCCTGTTCGACTGGCTGCAACGGCTGGGCAGCCGGCAAAGTGACCGCTTGGCGCTCAGTTGGGGCATCGTCATTGGTCTCCTGGCTAAGCACAACACCCAAGGCAGCCAGTACGGCCACAGCAACGGTTCCGATCAGTCCGACCTTGAGACCTTTAACAGGGGCTGGGGCTTCTTGCTCTTGAGGAGCCTCCTCCCCAAGCCAGATGGGCTGCCAGTTCAGCCTTGGCACGTCCTGACGGCGTGGCACCAGCAACAGTAGCCCCATTCCATCATCCACTTCGTCTTTGAGCACCAGCCATTCTTGCAGCAGGGCGGATTCCACCGGTACGGCACTGTCTATCAACAACAGGCGATGGGCTGGTTGGGTACGCAGGCGCAGGTAGCTGTCGGCCAGGGTATCGTCGGGATTAAAGACCGGGTCCTGAAACCATTGCGACAACAGGTCAGTGCGTAACTTACGCACTCCTGCCGCTTTTTTGCAGCGTAGCAAGGCCGCATCCTGACGTTCAGGCAAGGAATCGAGAAGGCGGTTCAGGATATGGCTGCGGTTGGCACTGTCGGGCTCGACGATGATCACCGGATCTTGGCCGAAATGCAGCAGGTGGCGTGCTCGGGCGAGCAAATCCTCTAAAGCGTCGGACATGGCTCCACTCAGGGGTTGGCCGTCTGTACTGCCTTGATTGCGTCGAGGATCTCGGACTGGGTGGCGTCACTGACCACCACTGCCTGGCCTATACCCTGGGGCAGTACCAGCCGCAATTTGCCGGCCAATACTTTCTTGTCCCGCATCATCAGCGGCAGGTATTGGTCTGGGGTCATGTCCGATGGCCCTTTGAGAGGCAATCCAGCGGCCTGGTTCAGACGGTACAGGCGCGATAATTGTTCATCATCCAGCATACCCCTGGCCTTGGCAAGCTCGGCAGCCATCAGGGAACCGGCGGCCACGGCCTCACCGTGCAGCCAATTACCGTAGCCCTGGTTGGCTTCGATGGCATGGCCAAAGGTGTGGCCCAGGTTCAGGTGGGCACGAACTCCCTGCTCCCGCTCGTCCTGGCTGACGATGTCGGCCTTGATGGTAAGGGAGCGCTCTATGGCGTGGGTCAGCAGGGTTTTGTCCTTGGCCCGCAAGGCCGCCATGTTGGTTTCCAGCCAGACAAAGAACTCGGGGTCGGCGATAACGCCGTACTTGATGACTTCGGCAAGACCTGCGGACAATTCGTTATCCGGCAGGGTATCGAGCCAGTCGAGATCCACAAAAACCGCTTGAGGCTGGTGAAAAGCTCCAATCAGGTTCTTGCCCATTGGATGGTTGACCGCCGTTTTGCCCCCTACTGCCGAGTCCACTTGGGACAGCAAGGTGGTAGGCAATTGGATAAAGTCCATGCCCCTTTGGTAGCAGGCAGCGGCAAAACCGGTGATATCTCCCACCACGCCGCCCCCCAAGGCCAGTAACAGGCCATCACGGCCGAGACCGGCGTCGATCAGGGTGCCTATAAGGCGCTCCAGCTCACCCAGGTTCTTGGCTTGCTCGCCATTGGGCAGTTGGTGGCTAACCAGGGATTTGGGGGCATCGCCAAGGAAAGTCAGCAGGGTATCGAGATGCTGGGACAGGGGCGCCTGGTAAACAATAACCAAGTCACGCCCCTGCACTCGAGCTCTAAGATCAGGATGCAGGCCGGTGCCAATCAGTATGGGATAACTTCTTTCGCCTAAACCCACATCCAGTCTTTTCATGATGTTTAGAAACCCAGTTGATCGATGATCTGGCTGGCGACACTTCGTGCGCTCTGATCGTCGGTGCGCACTATGATGTCAGCCACTTCTTCGTACAGGGGATTACGCTCTTCCGCCAAGCGAACCAGTACGTCGCGTGGCTCGTCAACCTGCAGCAGCGGGCGACGTTTGTCTTTTTGGGTGCGGGCCAACTGCTTTTCGATGGTGGTTTCCAAGTAGACCACGATGCCACGCGCAGAAATGCGGTTGCGCACATCCTTGTTGATCACAGCGCCGCCACCTGTGGCCAGCACTATGCCTTGCAGTTCGGTCAGTTCGTCGATGACGCTGCATTCGCGTTTGCGAAAGCCGTCTTCGCCTTCGACGTCAAAAACCCAGTTGATGTCAGCACCGGTACGGCGCTCGATCTCGTGATCGGAATCGTAGAACTCCAGGTGAAGATCCTGGGCAAGCTGACGGCCAATGGTGCTTTTTCCAGCCCCCATAGGGCCGATAAGAATGATATTGCGTTTTTCTGCCATATTGGTGATACGTCTTCGCTGTTCGGGACGGGGGCGAAACGCCCAGGTGAAAATTCCCCATAGGTCGTTAGGTGACGGCGGATTATCGCAATTGTGCAGCCTTCAAGCAACTGACCTTGGCCGCTCAAGGCCGGCGAGTTGCCCCCTAGACCCAGCAAAACAAAAAGGCCCCTGTCGCAAGGGCCTTTGAGCGGACACCGGAAATCCGGTCTTTCCTGTCTATAGGCGCCCATTTCTGGGCGCTTCTGCAATCAACGGTTTTCTTCGGTGATGATCCTGGGGGTCACGAAGATCAGCAACTCGCTCTTGTTGTTGGCGTCCGAGCTGTTGCGGAACAGCCAGCCGATACCGGGGATATCCCCAAGCAGCGGCACTTTGCTGACCACCTTCTTCTTCTCCTGCTGGAAAATACCGCCCAGCACTATGGTCTCACCGTTGTCCACCAGCACCTGGGTACCGATTTCCTTGGTGTCGATGGCGGTAGCGGGCCCAGTGGCGGTCTGCACCGTTTCACCCTTGGTGTCTTCGGTGATCACCAAGTCTAGGATGATCTTGTTGTCCGGGGTGATCTGCGGGGTTACCTGCAGGCTCAGCACCGCTTTCTTGAAGGTCACCGAGGTGGCACCGGATGACGTGCTCTGCACAAAGGGGATCTCGGTACCCTGCTCTATGTAGGCCGCCTTCTGGTTGGCCGTGGTCAGGCGGGGACTGGAGATCACTTCACCTTTGTTTTCCTGCTCAAGGGCCGACAGTTCCAGATCCAGCAAGGTGCCGTCCGCCAGCTTGGCAATGTGGAAGCCGATGGACGCAGCGTTATCCACAGCCGCAGGCAGGTTGACGTTGAGGCGGTCGGACAGGTTGGCGGAATTAGGACCACCGTTGGCGGTTGAATCGGCACCGTCCAGGCTGCCGGATATACCGTTACTGCCGTTCTGGTCGCTAAAGCCCAGGCGTACGCCCAAGTCTTCAACCACGTTGTCACGGACGGTGACAATGCGCGACTCGATCAGCACCTGCTTGACCGGGATATCGAGAACTTTGATAAGGCCTTTGATTTCCTTGAGTTTCTCTTCGGTGTCCTGGACCAACAGGGTGTTGGTGCGCTCGTCTATGGTGACATTGCCGCGCTCGGACATCAGGCTGGCCTCGCTGCTTTTAAGCAAGTCGGCAAGATCTTTGGCCTTGGCGTAGTTGATCTGGATGAACTCGGAGAATACCGGTACCAGGTTTTGCACCTTGTTCTGGGCTTCCAGCTCCTGGGCCTCGCGAGCAGTCAGTTCATCGGCCGGGGCTACCATCAGGATGTTGCCGTCAACCCGTTTGCCCAGGCCTTTGACCTTGAGCACGATGTCCAGCGCCTGGTCCCAGGGCACACCGTCAAGGCGCAGGGTGATATTGCCGTTGACCGTATCCGAGGTCACCAGGTTGAAATTGTTGTAGTCGGCGATGATCTGCAACACGGTACGAACCGGGATATCCTGGAAGTTCAAGGAGATCCGCTTACCGTCGTAGGCCACTTTTTCCTTGTCCCTGGGATCTTCCTTCTTGGGCAGCACTTCCAGGGTAAAGAGGTTATTGGCCTGCTGGTAACGGAAGGTGAAGTTGCCGTTGGGCTTGACCACCACGCGGGTCTTGTCCCCTTCCCGGAAGGTCTCGATGCTCTGCACCGGGGTGCCGAAGTCGGTCACGTCCAGCTGGTAGATGAGGTCGTCCGGAATGGCGGTATTGAGGAACTCGGCAACGATACGCGGGCCCTGCTGGCGGACGTCAACGGCGGCGGAGGTATTCTGCATGAACACCAGCATACGCCCTTCCTGGTCCTTGCCACGGCGAAAATCGATGGCCTTGATGGCGTTGATCTGGCCACCATGGCCTTCTTCACCACCGCCGGCAATGGCCTGGCCAAGGGACACCACATAGCGGTTGTCGACCCTTTTGGTCTGGTAGGACGCCAGCTTATCCAGGTGCAGGACGGCGCGGATGCCATCGTTGATGCTGGTGGTGGTGATCTTGTCCAGGCCACCGGCCTTGATGCTTAGCTCCGACATGGCCAGCCCCGAGTTCACACCGCGAAAGTCGATGTAGAGTTCAGCCGGGTTGTAGGAGATACGGGTACGGGGTTCGATGAAATCCCCGTCCATCACGAACTCAAGCTCTATCCCCTGCTTGCCCAGCGTATTTTCCCGGACGTCCACCAGGGAGGTTGCCATGGCCTGGGTCAGCGGCAGCAACAGCAGCAGACCCAGGGAGTGTTTTTTCACCCTCTGCCAGATGGTCTGGTCAGGGGTTCTTAGGGATTTGCAAGCATTCATCACGTCATGTCCCTTCGAGAATCTCATTGTTATTCACTGACCAATTCAAGCGCAGCTTCGCGCTCTTGCCAGCACCCCGCCCCGTCAGGCACCAATTCCCGCACCTTTATGCCAGCGCGGGAAATCTCTTGGATAAGGCCGTTGTAGAGTCCCAGGTAGTTGCCGGTGGTGACCCTGTACAGGTTGCCGTCACCGGCACTGATCAGGGCCCAAAGTTCACCCGCACTCCCCAAAGTGCCTTTCATGGCTAGGGTATCCAGAGGGAATTGTTCCAGCGGTTCCTTGACCCGCTCGGTATTGGGTTGCAGGCAGTCAGGATTGCGGCTGGCTGCATTATCCGCCAACAACTCGGGGCTGGGTGGCGCAAAGGGACTGCGCCGCTCACCGGGTTCGTAGCGGAAGTGTTCAAAAGAGCGTAGCTCCGGCATGGGCTCGATACCCGGCACCGGCCTTTGCTTGACCTCGGCCACGAAGCCCTGCAGATCACCGATGTCGTCGTTACAGCCACCCAGGCCCAGTGCTGCCAGCAGCAGGAGCAGTTCAGCCTTTCTTCTTCTTGGCATTGCCGTCCTCCTTATACCGGTACGTCTTGGCCTGCAGCTTCATAATGAGCTTGTTGTTATCAGCGGCCTTGATGTCGAAGTTATGGAGCGTGACGATACGCGGCAGAGCCGCTACGTCACTGACGAAAGTACCAAGCTGGTGATAATCCCCTATCACCTCGATGTCGATCGGCAGCTCGATATAGAACTCTTTTTCCTGGGGTGCCTGCCATTGGATGACCCTAAAATCCAGGCCACTGGCGGTACCCACGAAGTTGATGTCGTCCAGCAGACCGGCTGTTTCATCTTCGGTAGGCAGCTGTTTGAGGAACTGCGAGAAGGTGGCTTCCAGTTGCAGCATCTGCGAGCGATAGGCTTCTAGGTTGGCAGCCATCCGCTGTTTACCTTCAAAGGTATGCTTCAGCTCCTCTTCCTTCTTCTGTTCGGCGAACAACTGGTCCAGGTTGGAACTGATCTCCACGTAATAGAAGATGGCGGCCACTACGATGCAGACAAAGCCGATGAAGATGGCCTTGGCCGGCTTGGGCCAGCTGCCGATCTCGGAAAGGTCCAGTTCGTTGACGTTCATTTCTTGCCTCCCGCTGCACCCTTGGGCTGCACTACCCCATCCAGGCGCACTTGCACCCCTAGGTCGAAGTCAGACAGCAGGCTGGATTTGTTCACCGACTGGATCCGGCGCGGCTCGGGATTGGCCAGCCACTCGGATTCCTTGATGTAGCGGATCAGGGATGACACCCTGTTGTTGGATTCGGTTTTGCCCTTGATGGACAGGTCATCGCCGTCCCGCTTGAGTTCCATCAGGTACATGCCGGGAGGCACGGAGTCGGCTACCGTATCGAAGATATGGGCTGTCACGTTACGGCTGGCCCGCAGACGGGCGATCAGCGTCATCCGCTGTTCCAGGTCCGCCTTGCGTTTTTTGAGCAGCTCTATCTCAGAGATGGCCTGTTCCAGCTCTTTTATCTGGGCCTGCAGGTAGCCATTGCGCTGGCGTTGCCCGTCAACGTATTGGTTGACCACCCAGTTGGCCAGTAACATCAGCAGCACTGTCAGCACCACCATGGCCAGCAAGGTGAAGGTAAACTCCTTTTTTTCCCGCTCTCTGGCCTCTTCCCGCCAGGGCAACAGGTTGATGTTTGCCATTAGCCGAAACTCCTCAGGGCCAGACCAGAGGCCACGGCAAAAGCCGGTCCGTAGCGCTCGAGATCCCGCTTGTTGACGTCACCACTGACTTTCATGCCGGCGAAGGCATCAGCCACCTGTACCGCAAAACCCAGTTCCTCGCGCAACATGTCGGCCAGGCCTTCGAGGTTAGCGGTACCACCTGTGATCACCAGGGCGTCCAGGCCATCATGGCCGGACGTGGTGTAGAAGAGTTGCAGGGAACGGCGGGCCAATTGCAGCAGTTCGGTCTGGAAAGGAGCCAGCACTTCCAAAGAAGCGGTGCCCGGCAGTTCGCCGCGCAATTTAACTCTTTCCGCTTCTTCGACGCTCATATCGTAAGCCGACTGGATCAGCTGGTTGAGGTGTTCCCCTCCGAACGCCTCTTCCCGGGTATAAGCCACCTCGCCGTCCTCGAGGATGCTCAGGGTGGTGGTGCGAGAACCTATGTCCAGCACCCCCAGCAGCTTGGCCTCGGCCAGCTCTGGTTGACGCTTGGCGACCGTCGCCACGGCACGTCCCAGCGCGTAGGCTTCGATGTCCATGATCTTGGTATCGAGGCCTGCTATCTCCATGGCGCTGACCCTGGCTTCCACAGACTCGGAACGGGCAGCTGACAACAGCACGTCCACTCGGGAAGGGTCATTGGCATGGGGGTGCAGGCGTTCGAAGTCCAGGTTGACCTCGTCGAGGGGGTGGGGAATGAGGTTTTCCGCTTCCACCTCGATCTGACTCACCATTTCATCGTCGCTTAAGGAAGCGTCCATGAAAATGACCTTGGTCATCACAGATGAACCTGCCACTGCCATGGCTGCGGCCTGGATCTTGGAAGGAAGACGGCGTACCAAGCGCCTAAGCGCTTCACCTACCGGCTCGATGTCTTGAATTTCGTGGTCGACAACGGCCCCTTTGGGTGTGGGTTCTACGGCCACCGCTTCAACTTTGAACGTGTTACCATTTTTCGCCAGTAACACGGCCTTGATCGAGTGGGAACCTATATCAACGCCAACCATTATGGGGGCTTGCCGACGGAAGAGTTTTGCAAGCATATCCGTCGTAAATTTTTTGTTATGTGGTGACAAAGAATAGTGGTCTTTTTGCACGCGGTCTAGTTGACCGTTTATAGTTTTGCCGCCTAATCAAGCAGATAATAGGGTACTGGCGGGGGCGATTGCGAGGTGTTTAGTGAAGTGGCTGGTTAGAATTTTGTTTGCACTGGGCTTGATGACAGTGCTGGGTGTGCTGGGTGTAGTGGGAATGTACTACTACGTAAAGCCTGAGCTGCCCAGCGTTGCGGTGCTCAAGGATGTGCGCCTGCAGACCCCGATGCGGGTCTACTCGGCCGACGGCGAACTGATCTCCCAGTTCGGCGAAAAACGGCGTATTCCCCTTTCCCTGAGCGACATGCCTCCCGAGCTGGTTCAGGCCTTCCTGGCCACTGAGGACAGTCGCTTTTACGAGCACCCGGGCATCGACTTCGTCGGCTTGGCCCGGGCCGCCGTTAACTTGGCCCTAACCGGAAATAAAAGCCAGGGGGCCAGTACCATCACCATGCAGTTGGCCCGTAACTTCTTCTTGACCCGCGAGAAAACCTACATCCGCAAGATCAAGGAAGTCTTTATTTCCTGGCACATCGAGCAGTTGCTGACCAAGGACGAGATCCTCGAGCTCTACCTCAACAAGATTGAACTGGGTCACCGTGCCTTCGGTGTGGGCGCCGCTGCCCAGGTCTACTACGGTAAGGACGTCAAAGACCTTAGCCTGCCGGAGATCGCCGTACTGGCTGGCCTGCCCAAGGCCCCTTCTACCCTCAATCCCATCTCCAACCCGGACCGGGCCATGACCCGCCGTAACGTGGTGTTGGGCCGGATGCTGGACGTAGGGGTCATTACCCAGGCCCAATATGACGAGGCCGTCAAAGCCCCCAATACCGCCAAGTACCACGGTGCTGAAATCACCCTGTCTGCCCACTATGTGGCAGAGATGGTGCGCCGGGAAATGGTGGAACTGTTCGGGGAAGACGCCGCCTACGGCGAGGGTTACCAGGTCTATACCACCATCAACAGCAAGGACCAGCGCGCCGCCCAGGATGCCCTGATCACCAATGTGCTGAATTATGATCGCCGTCACGGTTGGCGTGGCCCGGCCAAGAAGTTGGAAGACTGGCCCTGGGACCAGGAGAAAATTCAACATTTCCTGAAACGCCAGGAAAGCTACCGCCCGCTGATCCCGGCTATTGTCACCGAAGTGGCAGAGCAAAGCGCCAAGGTGCAGGTCAAAGGCCAGGGAGAACTGACCCTGGATTGGACCGCCCTCAACTGGGCCAGGCCCTATGTCGACGACAACCGTCAGGGCCCGGTTCCGGAAAAGGCCGAGCAGATCCTGGCTTCGGGGGATTTCGTTTATGTGCGCCCCAACGGTGAAGGCTGGCTGCTGGCCCAAATCCCAGAGGTCAACTCGGCTCTGGTGTCCCTGCGCCCCGAAGACGGTGCCATAGAGGCCTTGGTGGGTGGCTTTAACTTTTCATTGAGCAAATACAACAGGGTGACCCAGGCTAAGCGCCAGGTGGGCTCCAACATCAAGCCCTTTATCTATTCGGCCGCCCTGGACAACGGTTTCACCCTGGCGTCCCTGGTGAACGACGCCCCTATCAACCAGTGGGACAGGACCCAGGGCTACGCCTGGCGCCCCAAAAACTCACCTCCGGTGTACAACGGCCCTACCCGGCTGCGTCTGGGCCTAGCCCAGTCCAAAAACGTCATGTCGGTGCGGCTGCTGCGAGCTGTGGGTATCGACAAGGTCATAGACCGCCTCACCGATTACGGTTTCCCCCGCGACGACCTACCACGTAACGAGTCCCTCTCCCTTGGATCGGCTTCTTTGACGCCCCTGGAAGTGGCGCGGGGTTTCACCGCCATCGCCAACGGCGGTTTCCTGGTTGAACCCTATCTGATTGACCGTATCGAAGACGGTTACGGCAAATTGCTGTGGATGGCGTCTCCCAAACTGGCCTGTGGCCAGTGCGAGCAGATGCTCAATGAGACCCCAGCCTGGCCCCTACCCGATCCGGCCCAGGACCAGGAAGCGGCCATGGACGCTGCCTTCGCCCAGCTTCAGCAGCAGGACGACAGCGGCCATTGGCAAGGCCAGTGCCCTGTTGCCGCCATTGGAGTCAATCGTCTGGCCAAACGCGCCATCAGCGCCCAGACCGCCTTCCTGGTCACCCAGGCCATGGAAAGCACTATCTGGGGTGGTGGCTCATGGAACCACGGCACCGGCTGGAACGGCACCGGCTGGCGGGCCGCCCGGGAGCTCAAGCGCCATGACATCGCCGGCAAAACCGGTACCACCAACGAGTCCAAGGACGCCTGGTTCTCCGGCTTTATGCCGTCCCTGCAGGCCACCGCCTGGATCGGCTTTGACGATCATCGCCGGGAATTGGGAGGCAGCACCAGGATCAAGGCCATCGAGGATGACCCCATCTTCGGTAAGGAAGGGGGTGCCAAGAGTGCCCAGCCCAGTTGGAACGCTTTTATGAAGGTTGCCCTGTACGGCCAACCGGAGAAAGGTTTCGCGGTGCCGCCGGGAATAGTGACGGTGCGCATCGACAGGGAGACGGGCAAGCTGACCAGGGCCACGGATTACACCAGCCGCTTTGAGTTTTTTAAAGCGGGAACCGAGCCCAGCAGCTTTGCCCGGGACAGCCTGGCCAACCCCTTCGACGGCCCCTTGACGCCAAGCAACCCGGATAAGGAAGAGGAGGAGATCTTCTGATCTCCCGATCATTGAAATAATAACGGTTCGCATTTATAATCCGGTCCTGTCATCAGTAAGGGCCGGATTTATGTACGTTTGCCTCTGCCACGCAGTAACCGACAAGGCAATTCGCAAAGCAGCCGCATCAGGCTGCAGCAGCCTGGCCCAACTACGCTGTGAACTGGGTGTGGCCAGCCAATGCGGTAAGTGCGCCCGCCAAGCCAAGGCCATCTTGAACGAGGCCGCCCCCACCCATCGCAGCACCCTACCAAAGCAAACGCTTCTCATTACTCAAATGGCTGTTTGACAAGGATTTTTCCCCGATCCATCCTTTACTATTCAAAGCGAATAGGAGCCTGTCATGAAAGGGGACAAGAAAGTCATCCAGCTGCTGAATCAAGTGCTGGCCAACGAGCTGGTGGCGATCAATCAGTATTTCCTTCATGCCCGCATGTTCAAGAACTGGGGGCTCGAGCGCCTGGCTGATCACGAGTACCACGAGTCTATCGACGAGATGAAACATGCCGATCTGCTGATCGAGCGTATTCTTTTCCTCGACGGCCTGCCCAACCTGCAAGATCTCGGCAAACTGGCCATAGGCGAGGACGTACCCGAAGCCCTGCAGTGTGATCTGGACCTGGAACTCAGAGGGGTACCGGACCTCCGTGACGGTATCGAATACTGCGAAAAGGTACGGGACTACATCAGCCGCGACATCCTCAAGCAGATCCTTGATTCAGAAGAAGAGCATATCGACTGGCTGGAAACCCAGTTGCAGCTCATCGGTCAGGTAGGCCTGCAGAACTACCTGCAGTCCCAGATGTTCGAAGAAGAGTGAGCCTTTAGCCGCATCCAAGGCAACAATTGTCGCAATTTGTCTGCATAGGGCGACGCCACAAGGCACAATGTTTACACTCCCGTAACCATTGTGCCTCTGTCGTTTTTGGCCGTGCCCATACGTCTACTCTGCCTGTTACTGCTGCTGTCCTGCCCCCTCAAGGCCCAGGATCTCGATACCCTGCCTGCCAACCAATGGGAGCTGGGTATAGCCCTGGGTGTTGGCCACCTAGACAACCCCCTGGCGGACAAAGGGGATATCCGCTATTTCCTGGTGCCACAGCTTGCTTACTACGGTGACTGGGGCTATTTCGACAACGGCGATCTGGCCTTTACCCTCTATGACGACGGTGACAACCAGCTTTACCTCAGCACCGGCGTATCCGAAGACGCCCTTTATTTCGGCTCCTGGGACAGGATAGGCGTAACCCCACCGGTCCGTACCGCCGTCGACTGCACCGCCTGCCCCTTTACCCCTGCCGATGAACCGCTCTATATGGACCACAATCCCGGCTGGACCTGGCTTGGCGGCCTGGCCTACAGCCATTACGGCGACTGGGGTTTCCTGAGGCTAAGGCTGCTAAACGACATGCTTGGCCGCCACGATGGGGCCTTTGCCAGCCTGCGCCTGGGCAAGGCTTTCACTTTCCATGGCCAATGGCAGCTGAGTCTTGGCGCCGATTGGAAAAGCGCCGAGCTGGTGGACTACTACTATGGAACCGAGAGCCAGGTTGTCTGGCTCAAAGGCTACCAGGGCAGGAGCGCCGTGGACTGGGTACTGGCCGGCCAATGGCTCTATCCTCTGGGTGACAATTGGGGCCTGCTGGTCAATCTGCATGGTCGCCGTCTTGGCAGCGGCATTGCCAATAGCCCGCTGGTCAACGACAGGACTGTCCTGGACAGCTTTATCGGGATAGCCGTGACCTTTTAGCAACCATGAAGTGGCTCAGTTTCCTTTTCCTGCTTGGCAACACCAGCGTGCCGCCTTCCACCCAGGTGACACTGAGTCCCCATTGGTGCGTGGCGGCACCCGGCGCCAGCAGCTGCCGCACCCAGGTAAGGCTAAGCTGGCAGCTGCCGCAACAGAGCAACCTCTGCCTCTACCTGGGCGAAACAACGCTGCAATGTTGGGAAAAGCAACGCCAAGGACTCTGGCAAGGCACCCTGGAAGCCAGCGCCCCCCTGCAATTGAGGCTGGTGGACGACCAGGGCCAGCCCCTGTGGCAGAGCAGCTGGCAGGTCCTCTTCACCCAACCCGTTAAACGCCGCAACCGTATGCCATGGAGCATCCATTGAACCTCACCAATACCAAGGCCAGGCTACTGCTGGTTGAAGACGACAGAAGGCTGGCCAGGCTGATCCAGCTGTACCTCACCGAGCAGGGCTACTTCGTGCATTGGGAGTCCCACGGCAGCCGGGTTCTGGTCCTGGCCCAAGAACTGCAGCCGGATCTCATCATCTTGGACTTGATGCTGCCGGACACCGACGGTTTCACCCTTTGTCGCCAGTTGGGGGAGCATTACCAGGGCCCTGTGCTGATCCTCTCGGCCCTCGGTAACAGCCGCGACCAGATCCAAGGACTCAACCTGGGCGCCGCTGACTATGTGGTAAAGCCGGTGGAGCCAGAACTGCTCAAGGCCCGCATCGACAACCTGTTGCGTCGCCAGCAACAGCTCACCGCCAAACCATCCAAGCTGCACTTCGGGCAACTGGTGATCAACGGCGACACCCGCACCGTGCAGCTGCAAGAGCTGGAAGTGAACCTCACCAGCAACGAGTTCGCCCTGCTTTGGACCCTGGCAACCCAGGCCGGCAAGGTATTGAGCCGTGACTACCTCTACCAGACCTTGTTGGGTTTTGCCTATGACGGTACAGACCGCAAGCTGGACCAGCGGGTATCGCGGTTGCGCAAGAAGCTCGGGGACGACAGTGACGTACCGACCCGCATCAAGACCATCTGGGGACACGGCTACCTGTTCGCACCCGACTCCTGGTTATGAAACGCCTCTTTTTAAGCCTTTACGGCCTGCTGTTACTGTCATTGCTGCTGCTGGGTTACGGCCTGGACCAGCTTTGGCAGCATTTCAACACCAAGGCCGCCGACGCCACCGCCAGCCAACGCCAGTTGGTGCAGCTGCTGGCCGGTGAGCTGCAACAGCGCCCCCCGGAACAATGGCAGCCCTATCTGGACAGCCATGACATCAAGGCCCAGCTGATAGCCCAGGCGGATCTGAGCCTGGCCGCCCCCTTGAAGGAGGGCCAGATCCTGCCCCTGACCCAAGGCAATCAGGATTTTCTGCTGGCCCCCATCGACGGCAGTTACCTGTTGCTAGGCCCCTTCGAACAAAGGCCGGACGACAACAGCTACGGCTTCGCGGCGCTTTTCTTCATCCTGCTGGGACTCTTGGTGTTGCTGTGGCTCTGGCCCCTGGCCCGCGAGCTACGCGCCCTCAAGCAAGCCGCCCAGGCCGTCGGCAAGGGCTATTGGCAGCGGCGCCTGACCGTTCGCCGGGGCGACTACCTGGCCGACCTGGCCCAAAGCTTCAACCTGATGGCCCAGCGTATCGAGAGCCTGCTGGCCGACCAGGCGCTGATGACCCGCGCCGTCAGCCACGACCTGCGCACGCCCCTGGCCAGGCTGCGCTTCGCCCTGGCCATGAACGGCAAGGGCCCCTACGACCAGAGCATCAAGGAAGAACTGGACTACCTGGAACAGATCATCAATCACTGGAGCCAGTTTCACGAACTGGAGACAGTGGACAGCATCAGCAAAGAAGCCATAACCCTGCGCCCCTTCCTGGCAAAAGTGGTGGGAACGACCCCTCTGTCCTTTATCGAACCCCTACCCCAGACACTGCTGGCCGACCCACATCTGTTGACCCGTTGCCTGCAGAACCTGCTGGAAAACGCCAAGCGCTATGCCAGTAACCAGATCCGCCTGGGTTGGAGCCAAGGTTGCCTATTCGTAGAAGACGATGGCCCAGGGCTAAGTGAAGAAGACAAGGCCAGAGCCACCCAGCTTTTTTACCGGGGCGACAGCGCCCGCAGCCAGGACGAGTCCCCCCGCCTGGGCCTGGGGCTGGCCATGTGCGCCCGCATCATGCACTTGCATGGTGGTGAACTGTTGCTGGGAGACTCCCCCCTGGGCGGGGCTCGCATCAGCCTGCGCTTTCCTGTTCCATAAAAAAACCCCGCCGAGGCGGGGTTTTTAGCAATTCAGAGCCGGTGCTCCATGGCGATTTCGTCGCAGTTGTCCTGGCGCGGGCAGAGCTTGCAGTCCTTCATTACCTTCTCGGGCAGGGTGTCTTTGAAGATCACCTTAAAGCCCTGCTTGTCGAAGAACCCCGCCACCCGGGTCAGCACTATGACGCGCCTGAGCTTGAGGGCCCGGGCTTCGTCCATCAGGGTCTGCACCATGGCCTGGCCCAGGCCTTTACCGTGGGCGGTCTCGTTCAGGCCCAAGGAGCGGATCTCCGCCAGGCCGGTGGAGTAGATATAGAGGCTGGCACAGCCGGCCACCTTGCCGTCCACTTCGGCCACCACAAAGTCCTGAATGGAGTGGATGATGTCCTCCCGGGAACGGGGCAGGTTTTCACCTTCGCCGGCCCAGTGGCCAATCAGCTGCACTATGGCATCCACGTCTTCGAGGTTGGCCCGGCGCACCGCCTTGGCCGCCAGGCGGCCATGGAAGGCCTTGAGGGCTTCCTGCTGGCGCACCAGGGACACGCCACCCTGGGCACAGCGTTTTTCCAGGGCCGCCATCAGGTCCAGAGCTGGATAGACATCGTCGCCAATCAGCTCGGACACCTGCTGCATCTCGGCCAGGGTCAGGGCTTCCAGGGGCAGTTGCTGCTCTATGGCGATACGTACCAGCACCCCCACCATGTGGTGGGCCTCACGGAAGGGAATGCCCTTAGCCACCAGGTAGTCGGCCAGTTCGGTGGCATTGGAATAGCCGCCGGCCGCCGCCTTGGCGCAGGCTTCCTTGTTCACTTCGATGGTGGCCAGCACTTCCCGGGTAAGCAGCAGGCAATCGCTCCAGGTGTCCAGGGCGTCGAAGAGGCCGTTCTTGTCTTCCTGCAGGTCCTTGTTATAGGACAGAGGCAGGGCTTTGACGGTCATGGCAAAACCGGCCATAGCGCCAAAGATACGGCCGCTCTTGCCGCGGATCAGCTCCAGGGCGTCGGGGTTCTTCTTCTGAGGCATCAGGGAAGAGCCGGAACTGACGGTGTCGGAGAACTTCACGAAGCCCGCCTCGCCGGTGCCGAAGAAAATAAGGTCTTCGGCCAGCCGTGACAGATGCAGACCGGAGGTGGAGGCCACCTGCAGCAGTTCCAGCACGAAATCCCGGTCGGAGATGGCATCCAGGCTGTTGCGGGTGGCCCGCTCAAAACCCAGTTCCTTGGCCAGCTTTTCCCGGTCAATGGCGTAGGCGGTACCGGCCAGGGCGCCGCAGCCCAGGGGGCAGACGTTGACCCTCTTGATGGCGTCTTCCAGACGCTCGGCGTCCCGCTCCAGCATCTCGGCATAGGCCATCACCCAGTGCCCGAAGGTCACCGGCTGGGCCCGCTGCAGGTGGGTGTAACCGGGCATCAGGGTGCCGGTTTCCCGGGTGGCCAGCACCGCCATGATCTCCAGAGTCTGGTAGATCTCGGCCAGCAGCTGGCGCGCCGTCTTTCGGCACCAGAGGCGAAAATCGGTGGCCACCTGGTCGTTGCGGGAACGGCCGGTGTGCAGCTTCTTGCCAAGGTCCCCTACTTCGCCAATCAGCCAGGCTTCCACAAAACTGTGGATGTCCTCTTCGCTGCTCGAATGCAGCGGGCTGGGATCGGCGGCCAGCTGGCTGGCCAGTTTGCCAAGGGCGCCTTTGAGGTCCTCGGCTTCGCTCTGGGTCAGTACACCCACGTCGGCCAGGGCACCCGCCCAGGCCTGGGAGCCTTGGATATCCTCGGCCCAGAATCGCCAGTCAACCGGCAAAGAGGCATTGAACCGCGCAAAGGCCTCGCTGGCACCTTGCTCAAAACGACCTCCCCAGAGCGCTGCCATGTTATTTACCCTCGTTCTTCAGCGCTTTGATCCGCGCTGGCAGGCTGTAAAGACGGATAAAGCCGGCGGCATCCTTCTGGTTGTATACCTCGTCGGCACCGAAGGTGGCGAAGGCCTCGGAGAACAGGCTGTGGGGCGACTGGCTGCCCAGCACGGTGGCGCGGCCCTTGTAGAGTTCAACCCGCACCTGGCCGGTCAGTTCCTTGTTGAGGCTCTGTACCCCGGCGACGATGGCTTCGCGCAGGGGGGTAAACCAGCGGCCGTCATAGAGCAGCTGGGCAAATTGCAGGCCCAGGAATTTCAGGTGCTGCGAGCAGACCTTGTCCAGCACCAGGTGTGACAGGGCCTGGTGGGCGGCCAGCAGCACGGTACCGGCCGGGGTTTCGTAGCAGCCACGGGACTTCATGCCCACCAGGCGGTTCTCGACGATGTCGACCCGGCCGACACCGTGGGCGGCCGCCACGCCGTTCAGGCGCTCGATGAGGTTGGCACCGCTCAGCACTTCGCCGTTCAGGGCCACCGGCACGCCGGCTTCAAAGTCGATATCCAGCACTTCGGCTTCGTTGGGGGCTTCTTTGGGATCGACGGTCCAGGCCCAGCAATTGACGCCGGCCGGGGTCCAGGTGTCTTCCAGCTCGCCACCTTCGGTGGAGATGTGCCAGAGGTTAGCGTCGCGGCTGTAGATCTTGGTCAGGCTGGCGCTACAGGGAATGTTGCGCTCGGACAGGTAGTTGAGCAGCTCTTCACGGCTGCGCATGGTCCATTCGCGCCAGGGGGCTATCACTTTCAGGTCCGGGGCCAGGGCGGCAAAGCAGGACTCGAAACGGACCTGATCGTTGCCTTTGCCGGTGCAGCCGTGGGCCAGGGCGTCGGCGCCAACCTTGCGGGCCACCATCACCTGGGCCTTGGCGATCACCGGGCGGGCCACCGAGGTGCCCAGCAGGTAGTCGTCTTCATAGACCGACTCGGCCTGGAGCATGGGCCAGATGTATTCGTTGGCCAGCTCTTCTTTAAGGTCGACGATATGGCACTCGGAGGCGCCGGAGGCCAGGGCCTTGGCTTCCACCCCTTCCAGCTCCTCGGCACCCTGGCCGACGTCGGCCACGAAGGCTACCACTTCGCAGTCATAGTTTTCTTTGAGCCACGGCACTATGGCCGAGGTGTCCAGACCGCCTGAATAGGCCAAAACCACTTTGGATACAGACATTGCGATTAATCCTCTTTAAGAAGCTTCAGATAAACGGCTTTTTGAACGTGCAGGCGGTTCTCGGCCTGGCGCAGCACTATGGATTGCGGACCTTCCAGGACCTCGGCCGTCACTTCCTTGCCGCGGTAGGCAGGCAGGCAGTGCATAAAGGCCTTGGCGCCGGTCTTTTTCATCAGCTCGGCATTGATCTGGTAGGGCAGGAAGGTCTTGAGCACCGTTTCCGGGTCCTTATCGTCACCCATGGAGATCCAAGTATCGGTGTAAATGGCGTCCACCCCTTCGAGGGCAGCCAGATCGTCGGTCACCGGGAAGCCGGTGGCCTCCAGGATGTCGGCGGCCGGCTCACAGCCCTTGGGGGTGACGATCACCATCTCTACCCCCAGCAATTTGGACAGTATCATCAGCGAGTGGGTGACATTATTACCGTCCCCCACGTAGGCCAGTTTGACCCCCTCGAACCTGCCGAACACCTCGTAGAGGCTCAGCATGTCCGCCAGCCCCTGGCAGGGGTGGTAGCGGTCGGACAGGGCATTGATCACCGGCACCGAGCCCTTGTCGGCCAGCTCATCTATGGTGGCCTGGGTAAAGGTGCGGGCAACGATGCAGTCCACCCAGCAGGACAGGTTCTCGGCAAAATCCCGCACCGGCTCACGCTTACCCAGGGCGCCATGGCTCTGGTCCAGGTACACCACCAGGGCCCCCAGTTGCTGGGCACCCAACTCGAAGGTGACCCGAGTGCGCAGGGACGGCTTTTCAAAAATCATCGCCACGGACTTGCCGGCCAGGGCCTGGGCGTAGTCGGCCGGTTTGGCCTTAACGGTGGCAGCCTGTTGCAACAGCGCCTTGAGGTCGCTCTCGGTCCAGTCAAAATCGGTCAGTAAATGTTTCATCTCGTCCTCAGGGTGCGATCAGGGTGCCGAGTTGGGCGTCGTCTATGGCTTTGGGGTCCCGCCAGGAGGCCAGGCGCACGGCGCGGCCCAGTTTTTCGGCGGCAAAGAGGGCGGCGTCCACTTTCACCACCATGCCACCGGTGATCACCCCCTGGCCCTTGAGGGCCTGGATGTCGGAGGCGGTAAGGGAGGCCAACAGCCGGCCCTTGCCGTCCAACACCCCGGACACGTCGCTCAGCAGCACCAGTTCAGCGTCCAGCAGCTCGGCCACCTTGGCCGCCGCTTCGTCGGCATTGATATTCAGAAGCTCCCCTTCCTTGCTGGCGGCAATGGAGCTGACCACCGGCAAAAAGCCCCCTTGCAGCAGCAAGGACAGCAGGGTGTCGGAGCCTTCGGTGAGCACGCCAACAGCGCCCCAGTCGTCACCGGCCGGTTCGGCAAAGGCGATGCCGTCGGCCAGGGCCAGGCCCACGGGTTCGCCGCCCAGGGCTCTGAGCTTGGCCACCAGGCCCTTGTTGATCTCCCCGGCCAAGGTGCCTACCACCAGCGGCAGGCTGGCTTCGCAGGTGATGCGCTTGCCGTTGCGTTTACGGGGTTCGATACCGGCCTGCTTGAGCACCTGGTCGACCCGGTCACCGCCGCCGTGCACCAGCACCAGGGGGCGTTCCTGGCCGGCCAGGGCCTTGAGCAGCTTTTCCAGCACAGGGCCTGCGTCCAGGGCGGCGCCGCCAATCTTGATCACCAGGGGTTTCATAGGGCCTCCCAACCGTAGCCCGGCAGGGGCCGCAGTTTGAAATCGAAGTGAGTATTTATGCACTCAATGGCCTGGCTGGCAGCGCCCTTGAGCAGGTTGTCGATGGCCGAGGCCAGTACCAGCAGGTTGCGGGCCTCGTCCAGCGCCCAGCCGATCTGGGCATAGGGGGTGTTGGCCACGTTCTTGATGGCCGGGGCTTGGCGGCGCAGATCGCCGCTCAGGTGCACCGAAGGGTGCTGGCCATAGCATTGCTGGTAAAGGGCGTCGACCTGGGCCTGGGTAGTGCCGGCTTTTACCGGTACTGTGATAGTGGCCAGAATGCCCCGGTCAAAGGCGCCCAGATGGGGGGTGAACACCAGATCATGGCCCAAGTGCTGGGCGATTTCCGGTTGGTGGCGATGGCCGAGGACGCCGTAAGGGGCCAGGCTCACTTCGCAAAACTGGGTATGGGGCTTGTTGGACTTGCCGGCACCGGACACACCGCTGACGGCGTTGACGATAGGCAGGCCCGCCAGCAGGCCAGCTTCCATCACCGGCTTGAGGGCCAGCAGGGTGGCGGTGGGATAGCAGCCGGGGGCGGCAATCAGCTTGCTGCCCTTGATGGCCTTATCGTTCCAGCCCACCAGGCCGTAAACGGCTTTGGCCAGCAGCTCCTTGGCGGGGTGCTCGAAACCATACCACTGGGGGTAGGCGCCGGCTTCCAGGCGAAAACCGCCGGACAAATCGACAATCAGGGCGTCGCTGTGCTCACGCAGTTGCGGTACCAGTGCGGCAGAGGCTTCATGGGGGGTGGCCAGCAGGATCACCTGGGCATCATGGGCGGCGGCCATAATGGCATCGGGGTGGCCGTCCTGGATCTGCCCGGTAATGCCCAGGGGCAGGGGCTCTCCGGCATTTTTGGAGCCGGCGGAAGCAAAGACATGGGTCAGCTTCAGCTGGGGATGGGTGGTGACCAGCTTGCACAGTTCCTGGCCTGTGTAACCGGCGCCACCGATAATGAGGGTATTTAACATGCAACGGCTCTCTTTCAGGTTGACTTCAAGTCTAGATGAGCAGTTGTGATGCCTGACGCAACTCAGCCTGCTCCCGGGCAGGCACGCCTCCCGGACTCAACGGTGAAGGGTGTAGCGTCGTCGCATCGGGTTAAACATTTTTATTCCTCATATATGGATTTTAATTCATTGCTCGGTAGACTAACCAAACTTAAATTTTAATGCAACACTACTGGGATTTTATTCATGCAAAAACTGCCCTCCCTGCCCCAGATGTTTCACCGCCTGCTGGCGCTGCCGTCGGTGTCGGCCACGGACCCGGCCCTGGATACCGGCAACAAGGCGGTGATAGAGCAGCTGGCCCAATGGTGCGAGAGCCTGGGCTTCAAGGTGACCTTGCAGCCGGTGGGCCACAACAAGTTGAACCTCTGGGCCGAGCTCGGCAGCGGCCCCGGTGGCCTGCTGCTGGCGGGGCATGCCGATACGGTGCCCTTCGACCAGGGCCGCTGGCATAAAAACCCACTGGCCATGACCGAGGCCGACGGCAAGTGGTACGGCCTTGGGGCCACCGACATGAAGGGCTTTTTCGCCCTGGTGCTGGCTGCCCTGGACGGCCTGGATCTGAGCCAGCTCAAGGCGCCGCTGCGGATCGCCGCCACCGCCGACGAGGAAACCACCATGGAAGGGGCCCGCAGGCTAGCCGAAGCCGCCCCCTTCAGCCCGGCCCTGACCCTGGTGGGAGAACCCACCGACCTCAAGCCCATTGGCCGCCACAAGGGCCATATCAGCGCCGGCATCCGCATCACTGGCAAGAGCGGCCATTCCTCCGACCCGGCCGCCGGCCTCAACGCCATGGAACTGATGCACGGGGTCATGGGCCAGCTGCTGACCCTGCGCCAGGAACTCAGTGAACGTTACTGCGACAACCACTTTGCCGTGCCCTACCCGACCCTGAACCTGGGCCATATCCATGGCGGTGACAACGCCAACCGCATCTGCGGTTGCTGCGAACTGCACATCGACATGCGCCCGCTGCCCGGCATGAGCATCCCGGAGCTGGAAGGTCTGTTGCAGGAAAAGCTGTCAAATGTAGAAAAAGCACATCCTGGTGCCCTGCAATGGCAGCATCTCCATGCTCCCTGCCCGGCCTTTGTCAGCCCCCAGGGCCCCTTGCAGGATGAGATCAGCCAGCTGCTGGCCGCGCCGGTGGAAGCGGCCAACTACGCCACCGAAGCCCCCTTCTTTGCCAGCCTGGGCGGCGAAGTGCTGGTGCTGGGCCCAGGTTCCATCCGCCAGGCCCACCAGCCCGACGAATACCTGGCCATGGATCAGATAAATCCGGCCCAGCAGCTTATCCAAGGCATGGTCAAGCGACTCTGTCTCACGTAACATTGGGAAAACGTTGTCATTTAACAACAGGATTACATGATGGAATGGTTAACCGATCCCAGCGCCTGGGCTGCCTTGGCAACCCTGACCCTGCTGGAGATCGTGCTGGGTGTGGACAACATCATCTTTATTTCTGTCCTGGTCGGCCGCCTGCCCCAGCAGCAACGGCAGAAGGCGCGGCTGATTGGCCTGGGCCTGGCCATGGGGACCCGCATCCTGCTGCTGTTGTCCCTGGCCTGGGTGATGGGGCTGACCGCCCCCTGGTTCAGCATCGGCGACTTTGCGGTCACCGGCCGCGACAGCATCCTGATCCTCGGCGGCCTCTTTCTTATCTGGAAAAGCACCCACGAGATCCACAACAGCCTGGAAGGGGAAGAGGACGGCCACAGCGCCCCCAAGTCCGCCGCCTTTGCCGCCACCCTGGTGCAAATCGCCCTTATTGATATCGTCTTTTCTCTGGACTCGGTGATCACCGCCGTCGGCCTGGCCGACCATGTGCAGGTGATGATCACCGCCATAGTGCTGTCGGTGCTGGTGATGATGGTGTTCGCCAAGGCCATTGGCGACTTTGTCGACCGCCACCCCACCATCAAGATGCTGGCCCTGTCCTTCCTGATCCTGGTGGGCTTTACCCTGACCGGTGAGGGCTTCGGTCTGCATATCCCCAAAGGCTATGTCTACTTCGCCATGGCCTTCTCGTTGGGGGTGGAGTTTTTGAACCTGCGGGCCCGCAAGAACAAGGCCCAGGCCATACAGCTGCGCAAGCGCCAGCCCGGTGAGGGTGCATGAGCCTGGCCATCATCATGCCTGAGCGCAACGGCCAGGGCCTGGCCGAGCGGCTCTGGGCCCTGGACGCAGACCTGGACATCCAGATCTGGCCGCAGCTGGAGCGGCCAGAGGACGTGCGCTTCGCGGTGTGCTGGGCGCCCCCGGCCGGGGCTTTGCAGTCGTTGCCGCAACTGGACGTGGTGCAAAGCCTGGGGGCCGGGGTCGACGGCCTGGCCCAGCAGATACCAATTGGGGTCAGGCTATGCCGCACCGTCAGCCCGTCCCTCAAGTCCGATATGCGCGACTATGTGCTGCTCAGCATCCTCGCCGAACAGCGCCAGTGGGACGCCATGGCCAAAGACCAGGCCAAGCACCATTGGCAGCCCCGCCATTACCGGCGCGGCGGCACCGTCGGCATCATGGGCCTGGGTGAGCTGGGGCAGGCGGTGGCCAGCGGCCTGGCCGCCCTGGGTTTTACATTGAAAGGCTGGAGCCGCACCCCCAAGGAGCTGGACGGGGTGCAATGTTTTGACGGGCCAGCGCAGCTGGGCGCCTTCCTCGGCGAGCTGGACTACCTGGTTTGCCTGCTGCCCTTGACCGACCAGACCCGGGGCCTGATGGACAGGGACTTTTTCCAGCGCCTGGGCAAGGCCCCTTATTTGATCCATGCCGGCCGCGGCCCACAACTGGTGGAGAGCGACCTGCTGGCGGCCCTGGACAACCAATGGCTGCGAGGCGCCTGCCTGGATGTGTTCCACCAGGAACCCCTGCCGGCAGGCCATCCTTTCTGGGCCCATCCCCGCATCCGAATCACCCCCCATTGCGCCAGTGTCACCAGCGGTAAGGAGTTGGCCAAGGCGGTTTATCACAACTATCTGGCGATGCGCCAAGGTTTGGCGCTCAATCACCTGGTGGACACCACCCAGGAATACTAAGGAGGAATCTGATGGCTGATCAGTACGGTGCCCTAAAGCGGCAAGTCCACATGCTCGGAGACATGCTGGGCCAGACCATAGCCCACGACCAGGGGGATGCCTGCCTGGACCGTATCGAAGCCATACGCCAGCTGGCCAAGGCCGCCCGCTTCGGCGACAGAGCCCGCCGCGACCAGCTGCTGGCCATGCTCACCAGCCTGCCCGACGACGAACTGGTACCGGTGGCCCGCGCCTTCAACCAGTTTTTGAACCTGGCCAATATCGCCGAGCAGCACTACAGCCTGGCCCACAACATGGACAATGCCAGCCGCCGCCTCGACAGCCTCTTGGACGGCCTGACCCCGGAGCAAAAGGCCAAACTGCCCAAGGTGCTGGAGGAAATGGACATCGAGCTGGTGCTCACCGCCCACCCCACCGAGGTGACCCGCCGCACCCTGATCGTCAAATACGATGAAATCGCCCACTGCCTGGAACGGCTGGACAACCCCAGCCTTGGCACCGGCGACCAGCAAAAATGGCAGGACCGGCTGCGCCAGCTCATCGCCCAGGCCTGGCATACCAACGAGATCCGCCGCGACCGGCCTACCCCGGTAGACGAAGCCAAATGGGGCTTTGCCACAGTCGAAAACGCCCTCTGGGAAGCGGTGCCCGACTTTGTCCGCCAGTTCAACGCCAAGCTGGGCCAGTTCGACCTGGCCCTGCCCTGGCAGAAAAGCCCGGTACGCTTTGCCTCCTGGATGGGGGGCGACCGGGACGGCAACCCCAATGTCACCGCCAAGGTCACCGAAAGGGTGATGCTGCTGTCCCGCTGGACGGCGGCAGACCTGTTCCTGCGGGACCTCAATCCCCTGATCTCCGAGCTGTCCATGAACAGGGCCAACGCCGAAGTCATGGCCATGGGCGACCACAGCGACGAGCCCTACCGGGTGGCCCTTCGCAAAATTCGCCGCAGGCTGCGCAACACCCTGGCCTACATCGAGGCCACTCTACGCGGCGAGCCGGCGGATGACGAAGACCTGCTCTGGCATGACCAGGATTTCCTCCAGCCCCTGCAGGCGGTGCACCGCAGCCTCTACGAATGCCAGATGGAGCAGATCGCCGACGGCCCGCTTTTGGACATGATCATCCGCCTGCGCTGCTTCGGCCTTAACCTTATTCGCCTGGATATCCGCCAAGATTCCGGCCGCCACGCCGAAGCCATAGACGAAGTCACCCAGTACCTGGGACTGGGCTCCTACCAGGACTGGGACGAGGCCAAACGCCAGCAGTTCCTGCTGGCCGAGCTCAATTCCAAAAGGCCCCTTATCCCCCATAACTGGCAGCCCAGCGCCGACACCCAGGAGGTGCTGGACACCTTCGCGGTGGTGGCCCGCCAGCCCAAGGAAGCCCTGGGCATTTACATCATCTCCATGGCGTCCCAGCCGTCGGACGTGTTGGCGGTGGCGCTCTTTTTCAAGGAAGCGGGCATGCAATGGCCCATGCCCATAGCGCCGCTCTTTGAAACCCTGGACGATTTGAACAACGCCGCCGACGTGATTTCGGCGCTGCTGGACCTGCCCTGGTACCGGGATTACGCCAACAACCACCAGGAGGTGATGATTGGCTATTCCGATTCAGCCAAGGACGCCGGGGTCATGGCCGCCGCCTGGGCCCAATACCGGGCCCAGGAAGCCCTGGTCAATATCGGCCGTGACAGGGGCATCAGCCTGCGCCTCTTCCACGGCAGGGGCGGCACCATTGGGCGGGGCGGCGGCCCGGCCCAGGGCGCCATCCTGTCCCAGCCTCCCGGCTCCGTGGACGGCGGCCTGAGGGTGACCGAGCAAGGGGAGATGATCCGCTTCAAGTTCGGCCAGCCGGCCATCGCCGTCAACAGCCTGATGATCTACACCACGGCGGTGCTGGAAGCGCGTTTGCAGCCGCCGCCACAGCCAGAACCGGCCTGGCGCGACCTGATGGACGGCCTGGCCAGCGACGCCTGCGACGCCTACCGGGCCGTGGTCCGTGGCCACCCGGATTTTGTGCCCTATTTCCGCGCCGCCACCCCGGAACAGGAACTGGCCAGCCTGCCCCTTGGCAGCCGGCCGTCCAAGCGCCGCCCCAACGGCGGGGTGGAGTCTTTGCGGGCCATTCCCTGGATCTTCTCCTGGACCCAGAACCGGCTGATGCTGCCGGCCTGGCTGGGGGCCGGCCAGGCCCTGCGCAAGGTGTTGGAAGATGGCCGCCAGCAGCAGCTGGAGACCCTCTACCAGCGCTGGCCCTTCTTCAAGGCGCGGCTGGACATGCTGGAAATGGTCTACATGAAGACCGACTCGGAGCTGTCCGCCTATTACGACCAGCGCCTGGTGCCGGAAAACCTCTGGCCCCTGGGTAAGCAGCTGCGGGCCATGCTCCATGAGGGCATCCACACCCTGCTGACCCTGTCCAAGGAGGAGTACCTGATGGACCAGGACCCCTGGTTGCAGGAGTCCATCAGGCTGCGTAACCCCTACACCGATCCCCTCAACATCCTGCAGGCCGAGCTGCTGCGCCGGGCCAGGGCCAGCGGTGAAGTGCCGGAACCGGTCAAGCAGGCGCTGATGGTGACCATGGCCGGTATTGCCGCCGGTATGCGCAATACCGGTTAAGCCAGGTCGTTGCCAGTCAGGGCCGCTAATGTAGCAGGCCCTGACTTGGCAATGTCTCAAGGAAAGAGGGCGATCCGCCCTTGCGTGAAAAAGATTAATGCTTGATTATTAAAGCGTTGTTGAAATGAGGAATGGATTCCCCATGGCTAAGATCGCCTTTACCCACAGGGCCCAGGACGGGCTGACTCATCCAGGCCCAGGCCAGGCCAAAAAGCGCCAGGCGCCCCCTTCCCTCTGGGTTACCCTGTTATTCGGCATCTGCCTGTTCACCGGCTTTGCGGCTTTCCTTTATTTTTTGACCGCCTGAGTGCGGGCCATGACGATGTCGGTCATGTCGTAGATCAGCACCGCCATGTGCGTCACCTCGCCGGTCAGGCCGGTAATGGGAAACAGGGTCACGTTCTGGTACATCTGCTCGGCCGTGCCGGTAATGGGCCTGTAGTTACCGAATTTCAGCAAATAGGGGCGCTGTTCCCAGGTCACAAAGGCCCGGCTTTTGAGGGTGAAGACCATGGCCGCCTTGCGCTCGAACCAGGGCCTGTCCAGCTCCGGGAAGATGTCGAACAGCTCCCGGCCCCTAACCTGGCTAGGTAGCAGGCCGGAGTGGTTCTCCATAAAGCCGTTCCAGGTCTGCACCTGATAATCCCTATCCAGCACCATCATGCCCACGTCGACGTTTTGCAGCAGTTCCACCAGCCAGTGGACTTCATTGATTTCGGCAAGGGGGTCCATGGCTTACTCCAACAGGTGGGCAATTTTGTTGTTGAGGGTGGGGATGGACGACTCGGACAGCAACAGCAGCAGGTCGAAAGACAGCTGGTACCCCTCCAGGCCGTAGCTGATCTCCACCGCCAAAATGCGTTTCCAAGGCTTGGCGTGGCGAAGCAGCTCCCCAAGGTCCCGGTGCAGCCCCAGCACCACAGGATGGCCCTGGCAAAAACGCACGTCCAACTGTTCGGCAATGCCGGTCAAACAGGCGCTGACCAGCACATTGGCGATGTCGCTGAGCAGCTCCACATCACTGGCGTCCGAGCGCTCCCCCTGGTATTTGAGCAGCTGGGCCAATTCCGCCATGTCGGCGTCATTGAGCAGCAGCAGCGCCTCACCGGCCAAGCCCGGGCCCACAAAGCCCTGGCAAATGGCCGAAACCCGGTCGGACAGGGCCGCCTGCAGGGCCATTTGCAGCTCTCCCAGTTCCAGGAGATCCACCTTGGGAATGGGCAGTTTGACGAAGATATCCAGCATCTGGGCCAGCAGGGCGCCGGCCTGGCCCATGGCCACGTTTACCACTTCCTGGTAGGCGTCCCGGTACTGGGGGCTGAGCTGGCCGGCCTGCAGCGGCGGCGCCGCTTCGCTGGCCTTTGCAGCAACTGGGGGCTGCGGTTGCGGGGCCGCTTGGGCGTCCTTGGGCTGGTAAAGGCCGGTGGCCAGCAGCGCTTCGTTAAGGGCCGCCGGGTCCATGGGCTTTTTGATAAAGCGCAGGGCGCCGAGCTTTTGCACCCGCCGGTGGGCTTCGGCCTGGATATCCCCGGACACCACGATCACCGGCATCTGGATATTGGCGCGCTTGAGCACTTCCAGCACCTGGTAGCCGTCCACCTCCGGCATGTTCAGGTCCAAGAACATCAGGTGCGGCAGGTCACTTCGCACCAGTTGCAGGCCTTCGCGGCCGTCTTTGGCGAAGATAATTTCCAGATCCCAATCCTTGGGCAGGGAACGGGCCATCTGTTTGCGGGCCATTCCCGAATCATCACAAATAAGGACTCTGGTGGTCATAGGGATACCAGCGGGTGTTGATACCGCAAAGCCTAGAGAGGAAGTGGCTGTTTCGCAAAGGAAGAAAGGCCAAAATGCCTACCAGAGCAGGCCACTGCTGTGCAACTGGCGACAACTTGGCCGTGGTCCAACCAAGGCCCTGCTACACCAGGCGCTAAATGAGGAAAAGGCGAAACTTTTTTCGCCATTGCGTCATATAGCCCCTTTGGTTATTTTGTGCCCTTTGCGTAACAGGGAGTGTTACAGATGACGGTAGAAGGCATACTCGCCAACTTCATGCAGCAGCAAGGACCGCTGGTGTTCAAATGCGCCCAATCCCGGGCTCACCTGGCCAACCAGATCCGCGACAGGGTCAAATCCCCTTGGACTATCCGTCAAAGGGCGGCCAGCCTCTGTGGTCCCGTGGTCTTCATGCAATGCCTGGCCCAAAAGCACCCCGCCGCCTACGCCCAGTTCGTGGTGGATATGGCCAGCAAGGGGGAAGCCAGCCTGGGCCGGCTCAAGGTCAAACCCAGCAAGGCCTGCCGTGACTGGTTGGCCAACCCCAACGACTGGGGTCCGCCAGCCAGCGCCGACTGGATAGCCCTGGCCAGCCTGCGGGACTCGTCCAATACCTTCTTCGCTTATGACGAAGCCTCCGATCAGTTCGCCGGCATCACCCTGCCGTCAAGATTGCGCAACTGGTTTCGCCAGACCGGCCTGTACAGTGAAGTAGAAGAGAGCACCAACCTGCTGTTCGATAAAAGCATGAAGAATTTCTTCGAAGCGGTCAGCGCCAAGAAAGCCGGCAAGCAGGTTTGCCTCTTTATCGGCGCCCGCTTGCTGCAACCGGCCGGCAACCCCAAGAAAGGCAAGTTTCCCGCCGACCACTGGGTGATCATGCCCAGCGAAACCAAGATCCTCCTGGGCGGCAAACCCATAGGGACTGTGGTGACCAACCTGCAGGACCCGGAAAACCGCAAGGCCCTCAAGGCCATGACCCTGACCTTTGACGTCCAGACCTGGGGCGACCCCGCCATGGCCGTGGACCAGGGCCGCAAGGGCCTGACCCTGGAGGACTTCCTGGACTTTTATTACGGCTACATCAGCATCAGGTAATCCCATGGCAAATTGGCTTCTTCCCTTCGCATTGCTACTGCCCGGCCTGGCCTGGGGCCAATGGCAACCCCTGGCCCAATCGGCCCAAAGTCCGGTCCACGATGCCGGCTTTGCCTTGCAGGAGCGGCAGCTGTTGGTACCTCAAGACGGCCGCCTCGAAGTGATAGATCTCAACACGGGTGCAGCCAGCCAGTTCAGTCTTGGCAGCAGCGAGGACGACAAGCTGCCGACCTTGCGCCAACTGTTGGCGCCCTTTAAGGACGGCTGGCTGCTGGACAACAGCAATGGCTACCAGGCCTGGAACGCCGACCTGACCCAACCCCAGGGCGAACTGCCCATCAAATGCCGGGACCCACAGCTGCTGCGCCAGTCCCCCAGCCAACGCTTTATCGGCTGCGGCGACCAGGTGCGGGATCTCAAGGCCCAGCAGAACCATCAAACCCTGGGCATAGGCCCCGGTAGCTATTCCCAGAGCCTGTTTGTCGGCGATCTGGCCTATGTGGCCCTGGCCCAGCCCTACCGGGAAGACAGCAACCAGGTGCAGGTATTGAACCTGGCGGACTTCTCCAGCAAGGCGCTGCTCAGCGGTAAGGAAAGCCTCTTTATCGCCGCGCCTAGCGTGGGAGACTTCCTGGCCGTGGCCGTTAAAGGCGGTTTTCTACAACAAGACCAGGTGCGGATTTTCCAGGTGCCCGGCTTGGCCGAAGGACAGCGTATCAAGGGCCAAGTCAAAGGCCTGGCGGTCTCCCCCCAGGGTCGCTACCTGCTGGTGGCCCAGGATAAAAAGTTGCGCCGTTTCCTGCGCCAGGAGGGCGGCACTTTTGAGGAATTGCCGGCGCTGGCGGTAGCGGTGGCGCCACAAAGCCGCCAGTCCCCCCAGGGCAGGGCCGAGAGCAACAGCCTGGCTTTTATGGACGACGACAGGGTACTGCTGGTGACCCAGCAAGGTGCCTTGCAAGCCTGGGACCTGGCCTCGGGGACTTTGCTGGATGAAGGACAACCCCACCCCGGAACCCCCTGGCGACTGCAATGGACCCCCACAGGTTTTGCCGCCCTGCAATGGCAGGACGGTAGCCTTGAGGTCTTCAAGCAAACCCCTTGAGGTTTCACCCGCCCCTGTGACGGGTCGCCTGGTCTTTATGTCATACTCGAAGCGGGCAAGGTCGCACCTTGCCCGCTTCTTTGCCCTCATCAGCAACCAAGGTCACCAAGATGATCATCAGCATCGGCCAGGACAAGCTGTTCGCCCTGCTCTGTAACCAGCTGCGCCACAACTTCCTGCTGGACCAGCAGGAGCTGGCGCCATTACAAGAAGCGGTTTCAAGGGCCCTGCCCAGGGCCGAGCGCTGTTTTGGCGGTATCAGCAACAAATACTACCGGGACGACGAAGGCAGGGGGCTCTTCAACCCCTACCATTCCGGGCAGTACGGCATCTTCCTGTATTTCTTGGCCCAGGAGGCCCTGGCCCTTGGCCAGCGCAGCCTGGCTGACCGGCTCTATTATCTCAACAAGATGCTCAACGCCTTCGACCTCTACTACGAGACAGCCCTGCCAGAGGTGTTTTTTATGGAGCACCCTGTAGGGTCGGTAATGGGCCGGGCTCGTTACGGCAACCACCTGGTGATCCAGCAGAACTGCACGGTGGGCGGTAATGGCGGCATCTACCCCACCCTGGGGGACTTTGTCTGGTTGTTCGCCAACGCCACAGTGGTGGGCAACAGCACCCTTGGTAACAACGTTTTTGTTTCCGCCAACAGCTACATCAAGGACCAGGATATTCCCGACAACAGCCTGGTCTTCGGCAGCTCCCCCAACCTGGTGATCAAGCAAAAGCCCAGCGACTATTTTCACCGGCTTAGCCCCTTTTTCGCCCACCGGGGCGCAGACGCCTAACTCAAGGCCGGCCTGCAGGTCGGCCTCATTTCATTTAAACTCCCTGCCTTTTGCGACGACTAGTCCTAGCAAAGCACCGCCAGGAACGGCCTGGTTAACGACAGGAGTCAGGATGTTTGCACAACTAAAAGACGTGTTTTGGGGGCCTTCCCAGTCCCTGGATCGCAGCCGCTTTTTTCTCGGGGTCATGCTGCTGCTGACCTTGCAGCTCAGTCCCTGGTTCTTTTTCGCCAATCAAAGCTTCAACTTTGCCCTGATCAGCCAGGCCTTCGACAAAGAGAGCAGCATCGGCTTCTACCTGACCAACTTCCTGATGTCGGGCCTGATCAGCGGCTCCACCCTTTTGGGGCCCATGGTACTGCTGGCAGGTTACGGCCTGCTGGCCTGGCGTACCGTACCCAAACCCCTGGTAGCCCCTGTGGCCATCGCCCTGTGCCTGCCTGGGGAAATGCTGCTCCCTTTTAGCAGCCTGGCCTTCGAGTACGACGCCGCCAAGCTGATGCTGCTCTTTAGCCCCCTTATGGCTACCGCCCTGGTGCTTTGGCTGCTGAGCCTGGTGCTGGTGGCCTGTACCCGCCCCAGCCTGAAGGAGAGCCAGCCAGACCATCCTTACCTGGCCATGGCCACCACGGCGCCGGCCAGTCTCTGGCGCCAGTTGTCAGTGTTTGCTTACCTGAAAAGACAGATTTTAGCGCAGTTGGCCTTGGGCCTGCTGCTTGGCACCCTGATGGCGGTGCAGGCTTACCGCTACAGGCCTTTTTACCAGCCGTCCTGGGTGGAATTGACCCTGGCCTTGCTGGTAGTGGTGACTTTCCTCTACCTGCACTGGCTGGCCTACCGGCGCTTGGTCAATACCGGCCTGCCCCGCTGGCCGCTGATCGTTGGCTACTTTGGGTCCCTGGTGGTGTTGTCGGCCTGCATCCTGGTGTTCGACATTCCTGTGGTCAAGGACATGCCCTGGTTCCTCTACGGCTGCTACCGGGTGGGTAACCTGCTGATGTGGGCCCTGTTGGCCCTGAACCTGGTGCTGCTGTTAAAGCCAGCCCCACAGCCCAAAGCGGCCTAGGGGCCCTGGCCGCCTTGCCTAGCGCTGTGGGTAAGGCGGCCAAAAACTCAGCTTGTGTCTTACCAGCGCCGCTTTCTATTCCTGATGGATATCAGTTAGATAGCCCGGTTATCATAAGCAACAGGCACCAGCTGTCGCCGCTGGCAAGGCCAGGAAGCCTTGCCCCTAGCCCAAGATCATGGACCCCTAATGACCTATTTCCCCCGCCTTGCCCTACCCGCCCTGGCCCTGCTGCTGGCCGGCTGTAATGACGACCTGCACTATGACCCAAGCCCAGGTGACGAGCGCAGCTACCAGGTAATGACCAGCACTACCCTGGAAGCCGACGGCCGCCGCCAAACGTCGATGAGCACCAAGGCCCTGGTCCGTTACCGGGTGACCGAGACCGGCAAAGCGCTGGGATTTGACGTCTACAACGACTACCTGGCCATTCGGGACCCAAGGCAACGCTTCAGCAGCGCCACGCCGGACCATGACAGCGACAAAATGCGCCAGTTGATGGCGGCGGGTTTCAGCTTCAAGGTGGACAGCCAAAACGGCCAACTGCTGCACTTTGAAGGCAAAGACACCGAACAGTGGCAAGCCCTGTTGGACGAGGCCGGCCCCGGCCTGCTGACCCAGATGCGTCAGGGACTGACGGCGCCGATACTGCCCCAGCGGATACCGGCCAAGGTGGGTGCCCAGATACAGCTGCCGGAATTTAACGCCCTGCAGGCGACCCTCCAGGTGGAAGCCGTCACCGGCGACAGCTTGAGCGCCTCGGTGCAGGGCCAAGATGAACAAAGCCACCAAAAGCTCTTTGGGCGCCTGCGCTTTGACCGGGATTCGGGGGCGCTGGAGGCCATGGCATTGGTTATCCAAAAACCCTTCCAGTACATGCGCACCCAAGGCACCCTCAGGACCCTGATGGTGGTGCTGCCCAAGGACGCCGACCCCTTCAGCCTTGAGCAGAACTTTGACGACCAAGAGCTCCTGTTCTTCCCCATCATGGCTGCGCCGCCTGCGGTGCAGGCCGATCGCGACTGGTCACAGGTCTTTGAAACAGGCTATTTCAGCCAGGAAGACGGCATCTTTACCCTGCATTACCCCTATCCCCAGCCTTTCTCCGCCCTGGGCAAGACAGTGCGCTTTAGCGGCGAAATGACCTTCGATAAGGACAACCAGCTGTACATGCTGCCCATGTGGCAGCAAAACAGCTACAGCTGGAATCTCGGTCAGGACAGGGTCAGCCATATGGTCGAGTTGGCACCCCTGGGCTGGCCCAGCCAGGAACAGCTGGACCGGATAGGTTCCTTTATGGCCACGGCCCATTATCAACCCCAACAGCTGCACAGCCACACCCTGGCCTGGCAGCCGGGCCAGACCATGGCCTTTGACCTGGCCGGCCAGCACGTCACCCTCACCCCGGACCTGGGTGCCGCCCATCAATACCGGGTGGTTGCCAGCGGCAAGGGCACGGGGCGCCTGCTGCCCTTCGTTGAGGGGATGGAAGGTGACTTTGCCGACCTGTCCGCCGCCAACCCTGGCCCGGATTGGCTTAGCCCCCTGGAAACCGAGGCTATGGCCATGCTGACCGGTGACAACAGCCAGGGTTACCTGTTCCGCCTGACCCAGGAGCCCAAAGAGGTCACCTTCTATGTCCTGGATGAAGGCAAGGAAGAGGCCGAAAAAACCCTGACCTTCCTCCCCCTGGAGCAATACCTGGCCAATCCGGAGCTGCCCCCCTTGGGCGACGGTGGTTTTACGCCCTACGAACAGGCACCGGCAACGGTGGTGGATCTGAACAAGCTGGCGCCCCAGTTCGACAAGGGCCAAGGCCTGACCCTGACCCTGCCCAGGGACTGGCTGTCGGTCTGCACTGTGGCCCTGACCAAAGGCTTTGAGGAGAACGGCCAGCCGGTTACCTGGCACCAGCAACCGCTTTCCTACTTTGACGACCCCAAGGGGGATGCCCTGCTGTTCCTGGCCACCCAGGACAAGGAGCGCCGCTATTTCTACGACAAGGAAGTGACCACGGCCCTGGATTGCCCAGGAAGGCCAGACTGGCAAGCCCTTGCCTTACCCCAAGCTCCCCATCGGCCTTGGCTTATCCCCACAGCCGCCCTTGGCGAATGGGACCCTAACTGGACCCTGGCCCAGTTCCAGCAGCATTACCGCGTTGTTGGCGGCTCAGGAGAGCTGCTGACCCTGCTGGATGCCAGCGGCAAGGTGCCGGCCGAGGACCAGTCCCTGGCCTCGGTGCTGATCGAAGGCCAGCTGCGCCTGAACGGCATACCCACCCGCCTGGAACAACGGGTTTTCAGCGGTGAGCCCCTGCACCGCAGCTGGACCAGCCGGTTCCCGCCATTGCCCAAGGAGTAGTCATGAAACCCTTGCTTGTCGCCTTGGCCCTGCTGGCCTTCGCTGCCAACGCCGATGTGACCTGGCTGGACGAAGGTTTCGGCCAGACCCCATACCGGGACGAGGCCCTTTACTACCAGGCCGCCCCCTTTGAGCAGGTGGGGGACTATTGGCAGCTGACCCTCTACCACCTGGCCACCGACCAGAAGGCCTTCGAAGGGCGCTTTGCCCGCCCCGAGCTGTCCATGGCCGCCGTGCTGGGGCCTTATCGCTACTACTACCCCAACGGCCAGCTGCGGGTGGCCGGCAACCAGAACGCCGATGGCCACTTCGAGGGGCTGTTTCGCTTTTACGATCCCGAGGGCCGGCTGCAAAGCGAAGGCCTCTACCAAGGTGGGGTCTTGCGCCAGAACAGCCGCTATTACCCAGGCGGCCAGCGCCAGCGCCTTGAGCACTTCGACGCCGAGGGGCGCCTGGACGGCCTGGCGCAGCGCTGGGCAGCGGATGGGCGCCTGCTAGAGGCAATCATCTACCAGGGCGGCAACCCCGCCGGTAGCCAAGGAAAGGACTGATACCATGCGACTTATGTTAAGCCTGCTGGCCCTGCTGGCCTTCAGCGTAAAGGCCGAGCAAATCTGGCTGGACGACGACTGGGACATTACCAGCCAAGACCAGGCCAGCTTTTACCTGGCCCAGCCCCTGGCGCAGCAAGGGGCGCTCTGGCAAGGCACCGTCTTTTACAAAAGCACCGGCAACAAGCGCTTCGAGGGCAGCTTTACCGGCCCCGATATGGACAGCAACCATAGCCTGGGCCCCTACAAGTTCTACCACCCCAATGGCCAGCTCCAGGCCGAGGGCCGCCGCGACGACCAGGGCAACTTCGTGGGTCCCACCAAGATCTACGGGGAAGACGGGGTATTGGAGTCAGAGCGGCTATACCAGATGCCGGGCCAATGGGTCAGCGAAATCACCTACTTCTACGACAACGGCCAGGCCCGCCAGCACAGCCATTACAACAAGGCCGGCCGCCTGGACGGGCTGCGGCAAGCCTTCTACCCCGGCGGCCAACTCGAATCCGAGCAGCCCTACCAAAACGGCCAGCTCGACGGCCTGGCCCGCAGTTGGGCCGAGTCCGGCACCCTGACCGAAAGCAGCCCCTACCAAAAGGGCAAACGCCACGGCCAGACGCTGGAATACGACAAGGACGGTAAGCTGACCCGCTCTGGCAACTACCGCCAGGGGGACAAGGTGGGTGAACACCGCTGGCTGCGCCCGGACGGTTCCAACTCCCGCCTGGACCAATACGACAAAAAGGGCCGTCTGCTCAGCCGCACCGACTTTGACAAGGACGGCAATAAGACCCAGGAGCGAAGCAGCACTTACCTGGCAGCCGGTACCCAAAGCCTGGAGCGCTACTACAGCAGGGGCAAGCTGACCCGACAGGTCAGCAAAGGCCCCGAGGACGGGCGTTACCTGATGGAGCGTTACGACGCAAAGGGTGAGCTGACCGACAGGCAACAAGAGATCGACAACCAGTTGCACGGCCTGCAGATCACCAGCGGTTGGGGCGGCCAAACCACCCGCTTGGAGTATCGCCAGGGCCAGCGCCACGGCGACTACAGCCGCACCGGCGACAAGGGCGAGCTGCTAGAGCAGGGGCGCTACGAAAATGACCAGAAGGTCGGTACCTGGCGCTACCAGCAAAGGGGCTTGTTGGTGGAGCACTACCTGGCCGGGCAACTGGACGGCGAGCGCCGCCAAACCAGCGAGGACGGCCAGCTGCTGCTGTTGGAGCACTATCGCCTGGGCAAGCTGCACGGCCTGGTGGAAGAGTACGATCGCCAGGGTCACCTACAGACCCAGGGCAGGATGGTCAACGGCCAGCATGACGGCCCCTGGCACCTCAAGGACGACGGTTACCTGCTGCGCTACCTGGACGGCACCTTCAAGATGGGCAAAAAGGTGGGCACTTGGCGAACCAGCAACGGCAAAGGCTACCTGGTGGGCCAAGGCCAGTATGACAACCAGGGCCGCCAGCAGGGCGTTTTCTACAGCTTCGATGATCAGGGCCTGCTCACCGAGCTGGCCACCTACAAGGACGGCCAGCTGCACGGCGCCAACCGCCACTACCGGGACGGCGTCCAGGTCTACCAGGCCGATTACCGCCAGGGGGAGCTGCTGCAAGAAAAGGAAGGCGACCAGGCTCCCTGCTCTGGGGGCGGCTGTTCCCTGTTCGACCAATGACCCAACCCCGCCGCCTGGCGGGGTTTTTTATGCCGCCTGCTTAAGCCGCCAAAGCCCAAGGGCCCTGGCACAAAAGAGCCCGCTCAAGGCGCCGTACAGCAGGCACAGCCCCGCCACAGGGCCAGGCTGGAACAAGGAGGGGTGCAGGGCCGTCATCACCCCCACCCCGTACTTGGTGAAGAAAATGGCCAGGATAAGCAGCAAAGGCGCCCAGCTGCCCTGTACCTCGAACTGGCCGCTGGCCCTGTGATAGCGGCCCCGCACCTGGCCCGCCAGGCCCCGTCCCAAGGTGGCGGCCAGGGCCAGTCCTGCCAGCCACCAAAGGACCATGCCCCCCTGCCAGCCAAAGCTGCTGGCCATACCCAGCAGCGACAGCGCTACCATCAATAGCGGCAGCAGATAGGCCTGGCGCAGCCCCAAGCGCCGGTCGCGGCTTTGTTTTAGCCCCAGCAACAACAACCCCAGCAACAAGCCGTAGACCCACAAGGGGGTGTGGCGCAGTATTTCCAGCAACATGGCGATGCTCTCCCTATCAAAGACAGGGCCAGCATAGAAAGCCCGGTTCATGCGCCACAGTGCCAAAAGTCATGGCCGACAAAAAAGCCCCGCCGAAGCGGGGCTTTTTTATCGCGGCCTTAACGGGCCAGCAGGTAGTCCAGGGCGCCGCAGATGGCCGCCACCTGGGCGTCATTGCAGATGGCGTCGGTGGCCTTGGGGCTGTCGGGGTACACCTCGGTGGTGCAGCTGTAAGGGGCGCCGGTGACGCTGGCACAGAGCCCCAGCTTTTTCAGCGGGTACTGGATTACCCCGGGGGCCACCACAGGGGAGCCGATAATGGTGCCGTCCGGGTCGGCCGGGGCTATGTGGGTAACCTTGGCCACCGCCTCGACAATGGCCTGCTGGAAGGCGGGCTGGGGGCTTTCGCTGTCATCCACCACGTAGAAGCCGTCGGGAATGGTGCCGGGTTCGAAGATCTTGCCGTCGCGGGCGGCCAGGGCCGGGCGGAACTCGCTCTCGTCGCTGTCGGTGGTTTCGTGCAGGTCCACATGGCACAGGAAGGGGGCCTTGATGCCGGCCACCAGCTGTTGCAGGGCGGCAGCTTCTTCGCTGGGGCTGTCTTCCCGGAAGGAGCGGTTAGGGTCGATGGCCAGGGGGTTCCAGCGGTTGATCATCTCATAACCCCAGGGGCTGACGCAGGGCACCACCAACAGGTTGAAATGCTCGCCATAACCCAGAGCATGGTCCCGGGCAAATTGGATGGCTCCCTGCACGCCACTGGTCTCGTAGCCGTGGATACCGCCGGTCACCAGCACATAGGGCTTGTGCGGCTGCCAATTGGGGGTTTTCAGGGCCAGCAGCGGGTAACGCTGGGCATCGACACTCAAGGCGCCGTACTGTGTCAGCTCAAGGGTGCCGGTCAGGGCCTGGACCTTGGCCACCACCTGCTCCTGGTAGCTACGTTGAACCTGGCGCTGGGCCAGCCACTGGGCTTTTTCGGCATCCCCCCAGGGGGTGCCAGGGGTACCTATGGGGTAAGCCTGGGTCATGCTGCTGTTCCTTCACATCGACAACGATGGCCACAGCCTACCAGAGGCATGGCGGAAAGAAAGTCTTGGCCCAGATCCACAAGTAGGCCATGACCCTGACTGGGCCATGGCCTTGGCACTAGAAGTTCGAGGTGGGATCGGCGGCGGCATGGGCCACCACCACCCCTTTTTTGCTGATGGTCATCTGCCCCGCGTTAGTCACCACTTCATGATGGGTGGCGGTGGTAAAACGGTGCGCCCCATGATGTCCCTGCACCCGGTAAAACCAGGGGATAGCCCAGGTGAAGGTCCCGGCCGCGAACGGCGGGTTGAGAGCTGTGGACCGCACCGTATCAACACCTTCGACCTTGGAGCCAGTGGCCGCGTTGCCACCCAGCACATTGAGCCAGGTGCCCAACACTGGATGCCGCACTTGACCCCCAGCAATGTCAGCCAGGTCCGCCTCTTGAAGGGCTAGGCTGCCGGTACCTTCATAAGGAGCACCTCCCTCTCGAAATTGCAGCCATCGAAACGACACGTCGACCGGTTGAAGAAAGATGTTCCCCTTAAAACCGGCACTGGCAGTGCCGTTGATATGAAAGGTATTGGTGCCAGGGCGCTGTTGCATGGTGGCATCGCTGGGAGCCACCACCTCAAGGCGCTTGGAGCAGAGCACCCTCGGCACGGCCCCCATGGTCCTGAGTTCCAGCATTACGGCGCCGGGCCTGTCACCGCAGATGAGGGTGTTGGCGATTGCTGCCGGGTTGGCCAGGGCTGCAGGACCGGTCACTCGCCATTGCACCGCCCCCAAGGCCGCCAATTGCCCAGGTGGCACGGTGACAACATTAATGTCGATCTGCTCGCCGACACCAAAGCGGATAGTGCTGCGATGATTAAAATTGTCCTGGGGGGTGAGTTCGACCCTTGCCGTCACCGGCGGGGGGGCAGCGACAGCCACTGGCACTGGGCCGGGGCCAGGCCTGGCGGCTTGTTGCTGGCGACGGGCTTCTGAGTAGCTGGCAGCCTCAATAAAGGTGCCGTCGGGCATTCTGAACTTGGGCATCCTCAAATCCTCCTTAATCCAAGGTGAGCCAAGCTCTCTTAGGACAGAGCCTGGCGTATGCAGGAATAGCGCAAACATGGACCAAGCCGGACGCCAAGGCGTCACCAAGCCAGATGCAGACAATCCCTGTCATTCATCGGTATTAGGGCCGACCCGATAGGGCAGCCGAAGGGCCTGTTGCCCTGGTTAAAAAGTATGGGGTCGTGGCGAAAATACCAATAGAAAAACCCCGCCATCGGCGGGGTTTGCGATCCAGGGCCCGTTTTGCCAGGTCTCTTTGGCTCGGTCAGCTCGCTGCTAGGGGCCCTAAGGTTTTGCGTCTCATCGGCAAAGCCGGCTGCCCTGGCCTTATGCTGACCAGAGCACCATTACCGGGGCCCTCCTTTCCTTATTGTTTGCCTTTGCCTGCAAGCACCGCCCTTTGCACCCGCAACAGTCCCTTGAGGTAGCCACGGCGGAACTTGTCATAGGCCAGATCTGCAAAGGCCAGTGTGGCCACCATATCGGTCACCTTCTTGGACGCCGCAATCCCATCCACATCGTCGGCAGAGATGGCCAGCAGCATCCCTGTATAGCTGTCGCCTATGGGGGCTACTTCGGCGTCGAAGAACGTCTCCAGGGCAGTGGCGTTATCGAGCTGGCCTTGTGCATCGCTAAGCTGGGCCGGCGGGACGAACAGCACTTCCATACCAGACAACACCAAGAGCTCATCGTTGGCGGCTTTACGGCGGGCATCGGAATCGGCAATTTTCTCGGCGGCCTCGGCTTTGCTGGGCAGCTTTCCCTCCTGCAGCAGGCTGTGGGTGGTGGCTTGCACCCCTTCAAACAGCGCTGCCACATAGCCGATAAACTTCGGTTGGGCGGAAAAGACGGTCTCTTTGCCGCTGTATTCCTGGGCCTCAAAACGGTAGGTGGTGGCGATGGCCTTTAGGGCGACACCGAAGGAGTGGTCATAAATAGCCGCCCCATCCTGGAACGCCATCGCTTCATCCCCCTTTTCCCCGGTATGGGTCAGCATCATATCCAGAAGGGTTGCCGCTGCCTGGTTGCAGCTGGCCACCTGGCTTTCCATCCGGGTAACAAAGGCCGGGTCGCTGGCCAGGGGCAAGACCGGCCTGGCAATCACCTGGGGCTTCTGGGCGGCAATCAGATCCCGCTCTCTCGCTACCGCCTGGCGCACACCGTTTCGGTTTTCATGCAGGGCCTTAATCCTGTCCTGAAAGGTCGCCCCTTTACCAAACTGCTCGTCACCCAATACCCGCATGGCTCTGATGTAGTTTTTGACACAACTGCCGCGCAGGGCCGAGGCGTACTGAAAGATTTTCACCGAGTCTTTCATGGTCAGGGTGGGCTGGCGCACCTTCTCCCCAGCCAATGCCTTGGCGGGCACCTGTCCTGCCTTGGCCACCTTGGTAGGCTTGGCGGCCTTGGCTTTACTGACCTTGGCCACTTGCGCCGGGGCAGTTGCAATCTTACCGGGCTGGGTACCGGCACAGCCGGCAACGGCGACAACGCAGCCCAGCAGCATCAGAAAGGTCATCGCGCTTTTTATCTGACCCAAACCCATCGTGGTCTCCTGTAAGCCATCTCAGTCTTGATCCGCAGCGACGCTATACCCCCTTGGCTTTAACTGCCCCATGCCCTTAAATCTGGTCAGCAGGTTCAACCGCCATCAGGTAAGGAGCAAAGGCCAAGGCGGTGAAGTCACTGGCAAAGTCATAGAGTTTCACCAATTCAATGCCCTCAACCATCAAGGTCAGGTCCGCCCGGCCTCTGTCCGGCATCCAAGACTGGCTGAACATATCCCAGACCACGACCTCCAAGGCAAGTTGGATCCCAATGGCTTCCCTGGTCACATTAAGGGTTCTTATCTTTGGCACCTTGCCGTTACGGCACTGTATAAAAGCCGCTTTATAGGTAAAGTCACGAACCCACCTCAAGGACATATCCTTCATCCCAAGGTATCGCAGGCAAGCCGCCCTCAAAGCGTTATCCGGCAGCCCCTTCAGTGCCGACAACGCGTCCATGGCGGCCTGGTCCCCCGCCCCCTGGTAATGAGCCTTGCACCAAAAGCCGAGCAGCCCCCGGGCCGGATAAGGCAAAAACTGGCCATGGCCAAGACGGCATTGGCGAGCACCATCGGGAAAAGGGCTGGGTAGCGCCACCGAATTCCACTGCAGCAGTAAAGACTGGCCTTGCCGGCGGATGCTCAGGTCCCCCTCTTCCTGGGCATTGCCAAAGACCCGCCCCTGGCAACATATCAGCGCCTGGCCCTGGTCAATCTTGCACCAACCAGGTCCTGGATCACTGACCAGCCCAAAAGAGCCTCCTAGCTCGCCCGCCAAGGCCCGCTCCGTTGCCCCTGCATCTTCCTGCAGCAGCAGATAGGCTGCGTCCTCATCCTGCCAATGCTCGGCACATCTTGCATGCAAGCCTTTGTTCAATACCCGGTAAACATCTTCCTTGGACATGGGCACTCCCTGTGCGTTTTCGAGTTGGCTGTGTTTGGGCCGGCTCACTGGCTGAGGCTGGCCTCTACAAAATAAGGCCCTACCCTTATCGGGTGCAGAGAGCCGAAACAAGGCATGTGGTCGCCAGGCGGCAACCAGGCTATTACCAATCCGGTTCCTTAAGCAGGCATTGGGGTTGGCCCAGGGTATCGGCGCTCAGCACCAGGCTACAGACCTGCCTAAAGGAGCCGGGCCGCCTCAGGATGATCTCCAGGCTGTAGTGCAATACCCCCGCCTGGAAATAAGCCTTGCCGTAGTCGACGGATGAGGTGTCCGTTCTGAGATCCAAAGGGTCGCCGTTGCGGTCCTGGTACTGACACAGGGCCTCCCTGGCCAGCACCTTGTCCTGGCGGGTCAGGCTTACCACGGGGCAAGGCAGATCCAGTTCGGTGTCGAACTGCTGGTAATAGAAAGTTGCAGACCCCAGGGGTTGGCTGAGGGTCAGGCTGGGGTTCATGGGGTAATCATTTGGGCCGGGTTGCAGCTGCTGCAGCTGGCCGCTTTGGCTTAGGGCATCACTGTAGGCCACCCCAGCCTGGTCGAAGGCAAGGCTAAACAGCCTTGGTGACAAGGCCGGGTTTCCGGGGCACCCCTGGCCATGGTGCTCCTTGACGGCGATCTTAGCACGAAAGCCCCCTTGCGGCTCTTCTGCCACAAAACGCAGGCAATGGCTGGGGACTGTGGTCAGCTGATGGCGCTGAACCAAGGTCCAGGCCAGCTCAAGATCGTCTCCCCAGGCCTGGGGGGCAACCAGCAGCGCCAGCCACAGGGCATAGTCCTTTATTTTCACGGCAAATTCCCTTTCGTTGCTGGAGTGCCATTGTCCTGAGGAAAGGGGACTGGCGTCCAGCAATACAGCCATAAAAAAGCCCGGCCTGGGCCGGGCTTGGATGATTACCTGGGCTTGAGCACCTGGCTCAGGTAGTCCTTCTGGCCCTTGATGCGCACCAGGTGCGGGTATTTAAGGCCGCCGTGGTAGTCGACCTTGAGGGTGCGGTACTGGTCGAAGTCCTTGACCAGCAGCTCGATGGGGGCCTGGCTGGTCTTGGCGTCTGTCACCGCATCCTTGAGGGCGTCACCGTCGAACTGGACACCGTTGACCGCCACTATGGTCATGCTGGGGGAAAGGCCGGCGTTGAAGGCCGGGCTGTCCCAGAGCACGTCTTTGAGGCTGCCGTCCTTGCCCACCATAAAGCCCAGGGAATAGGTGAGGTCGGTGGCCTTGTAACGGCCTTCTACGGCGGTGATGGCGTCAGACGCTTTGTCGTCGTAGACCAGCTGCCAGCCCTGGTCATTGAGGGACTTGGACAGGTTCACATGGCCCTTGAGACGGCTGTTGATAAAGCTGGCCCAGTCGTACTTCTGCACGCCGTTGAGGCTGGCGATGACGTCGTCGAACTCATAGGTCAGCACGTCCCAGGCGCCGGGATTGACCCCGAAAAAGGCCTTGGCAAAGTCGTCCAGGCTGCGCTTGTTGCCGGACAGCTCCCTGAGCTTGGCGTCCACCGCCAGCCAGATCAGCTGGCCACCGGAATAGTAGTCCTCGCTCATCTGGTAGTTACGAAACGCCAGCGGCGCCCGCTGGGCTATGGTGGGGTCGTTGGTGGTGTCCAAGATGGTGCGCCAGTTCATGCCGGGGCGGCCCTTGTCATAGGTGGCCGCCAGGCGGGCCAGCATGTCCATGGCCTGGTCATGGTTCCAAAGCCCGGAGCGGGCCGAGAACACAAAGCCCCAGTACTGGGTTTGGCCTTCATAGACCCACAGGCCATGGTCGCGCTTGACCTGGTTGTAGGTGGGGGTCCAGATCCCGGCGGGGCGGCGGTATTTGCCGTTCCAGGAATGGTTGAACTCGTGGGCCAGCAGATCCCGGCCCAGCCAGGACTTGTCCCACTCCCTGAAGTAGTTGCGCTCGCCGCTGTTTTCGCTAGATCTGTGGTGCTCCAGGCCGATACCGCCAAGCTTGTCGGTCAGGGCCAGCAGGAAGTCGTAATGGTTGTAGTGGTGGGCACCGTACACCTTATACATCTGCTGGATAAGGTTGCGATGGGCCTTGAGGCCCTCGTCGCTGATCGCCAGATCCTTTTCCTGATCGGCAAATACGTTCAGTACCACAGGCACCTTGGCGCCGGGGTTCAGGTCCACCTTTTTGTAGTGCTGGCCGGCAAAAATAGGCGAGTCCACCAGGTTTTCAAAGTCGATGGCCTTGAAGCTGACGGTATCGCCCTTGTGGCTTTGCTGCTCAAGGGCAGTGGCAAAGTGCCAGCCCTGAGGCAGGGTCACATTGGGCTGCACCTGGATCTGGCGGCTGTAATGGCCAGCCGGGTAGAGGGCAACGGTGTTCCATTGCAGGTTGAGCATCTGGGGGGTCATCACCACCCGGCCCTGGCCACCGTTCTGGGGGGACAGGAACTGGAAGTCGACATTGATTTCATCCACACCCTGGGGCACTTCCAGGTGGAAGGCATGGACATCGCCCTGGTCGCGCTCCCACTTGATGGCCTGGCCATTGGCGCTGACCTTGATGCCCGCCACCTTGTCGATGGGGCCTGTGGGGCTGTGGTGGCCGGGGATCCAGGCCGGGTAGAGCAGGGTCAAGGGGCCGGGTTTGACCGGCAGCACTTCATGGACACGAAAAATGCGGTGGGCCAGGTCGGTGGCGTCCACGTCCAGTTTTAAGGTGCCTTGGTAAGGGGTGTCGAGGGGGGCTGGTACGTCAGCCCGGGCCGGCAAAGCCAGGCCAAGCAGGGTGCTGAGCACAGCAGCCACTACAGCAGTATGTCTCACGGAGGATCTCCCATCAGCTGGGGCGCCTTGGGGCGCCGCTTGTTATTGGTGGGCGGTGGCCAAGAATGGCTATAGAGGTTGGCGCACCGCCATTGGGACCATACACCCTTGGCCACCGGGATGCCTTAGAGCGGCCGACCCTGGTCGTGCGTCAGCGGCCATTGGTCGCTAAGCCGAAGTGTCTTTCAGCCAATAGCTGATCGCGGTCACAAAAAAGCCGGCCAAGGCCGGCTGGGGGGATTAACAGGCTTTGGCCAACTGCGGCCGTACACCCAGGGTATGGCAGATGGCATAGCTCTGCTCGGCCCTGTTGAGGGTGTAGAAGTGAAATTCCTTAACCCCTTCCTTACGCAGCACCCTGACCTGGTCGATGGCGATGGAAGCCCCGACCAAAGAGCGGGTGGTGGGGTCGTTTTCCAGGCCGGCAAAACGCTGGGCCAGCCAGCTTGGCACCGCCACGTTGGTGAGGTCGGCAAAGCGCTTGAGGGTCTCGAAGTTACTGACCGGCAGTATGCCCGGCACGATTTCCACGTCGATGCCGGCGCTCACGCAGCGGTCACGAAAGCGCAGGTAGCTTTCCACGTCGAAGAAGAACTGGGTGATGGCGCGGTTGGCGCCGGCTTCCACTTTTTTCCTCAGGGCCAGCAGGTCAGCCTGGGCGCTCTTGGCTTCGGGGTGCACTTCCGGGTAGGCGGCCACCGAAATATCGAAATCCCCTTCTTCACGGAGGATACGCACCAGATCGGAGGCGTAGTAGTTGGTGTATTGGCGGCCCGGTTGTTTGTCACCGCGCAGGGCGACGATATGGCGGATACCGTTCTGCCAGTAGTCTCGGGCGATTTGGCGCAGCTCCGCTTCCGGGGTGTCGATGCAGGTCAAGTGCGGGGCGGCGGTCAGGCCGGTGCGCTCGCCGATTTGCTTGATGACCTTATGGGTGCGCTCGCGGCCTTCTTCGCTGTGGCCGTAGGTTACCGACACAAAGCGCGGTGCCAGGGGCACCAGGCGGTCCAGGGCTTCCCAGAGGCTGGCTTCGGCCTTCTCGGTACCGGGGGGAAAGAACTCGAAGGACACCTGAATGTCATCCTTAAGTTCGCTGACACTGTGGTTCAGCAGTTCCAGGTGTTGGGCATGTGACAAAGACATGGTGGCTCCTTCGGGCGCTTTCATTCAAAAGACGTTTATACGTTTAGACGTCTAAAGTTGCATGTTAGCCGTTTAGACGGCTAAATCAAGCAAAAAAACAAAAAACCCGCCATCAGGCGGGTTGGTTTTGGGGAACTGTGGCTCAGGCCACCTGGCTGCGCAGCTGCTTGGCGGCGTCCACCATGTTCTTCAGGGCTGGCCTGACTTCGTCCCAGCGCCGGGTTTTCAGGCCGCAGTCCGGGTTAACCCAGATCCGCTCGGCCGGGATATAGGCCTCGGCCCGCTGGATAAGCGCCGCCATCTCGTCCACCGACGGAATGCGGGGGCTGTGGATGTCGTAGACGCCAGGGCCAATCTCGTTGGGGTAGGCGTATTCACGGAACACGTCCAGCAGTTCGTTGGCGCTGCGGGAGGTTTCGATGGTGATCACGTCCGCATCCAGGGCAGCGATGGCGTCGATGATGGCGTTGAACTCCGAATAACACATGTGGGTGTGAATTTGGGTGTCGTCCGCCACCCCGGCCGCCGACAGGCGGAAAGCCTCCACCGCCCAGTCGAAGTAGGCGCTTTGGTCGGCCAATTTCAGCGGCAGCAGCTCACGGAAGGCCGGCTCGTCGATTTGGATGACCTTGATCCCCGCTTGCTCCAGATCCACCACCTCGTCGCGCAGCGCCAGGGCGATTTGCTGGGCTATGGTCTTGAGCTCGATATCGTCGCGGGGGAAGGACCAGCCAAGGATGGTCACCGGGCCGGTGAGCATGCCTTTGACCGGCTTGTCGGTCAGGGTTTGGGCGAAGGCGGCCCATTCCACCGTCATGGCTTGGGCGCGGCTGACATCCCCGAAGATGATGGGCGGTTTGACGCAGCGCGAGCCATAGCTTTGCACCCAGCCAAAGCGGGTGAAGGCAAAGCCGTCCAGCAGCTCACCGAAGTACTCCACCATGTCGTTACGCTCGGCTTCGCCGTGTACCAGCACGTCCAAATCCAGGGCTTCTTGCTCGCGGATAACCGCTTCTATTTCCTTGGAGATGGCCTCGCGGTATTGCGGCTCACTGAGGCGCCCGGCCCGCCAGTCGCGGCGCAGGCCACGGATGGTGGGGGTCTGCGGGAAAGAACCGATGGTGGTGGTGGGGTAAGCGGGCAATTTCAGGTATTCGCGCTGCTTGGCAATACGGTCACCAAAGGCGCTTTGGCGCTGGCTGTCATTACCGGTAATGGCGGCAACCCGCTTGGCAACAGTGTCGCTGTGGATACGCTTGGACGACTTACGGGCAGCGGCGGCGGCGTCGGAGGCGGCCAGGGCTTCGCCGATGGCGCCCTCCCCTTCGTTAAGGGCCTTGGCAATCAGCTGCACTTCTTCGACTTTTTGCACCCCGAAGGCCAGCCAGGATTTCAGTTCATCATCCAGCTGGTCTTCCTGGGCCAAGTCCACCGGGCTGTGCAGCAAGGAGCAGCTCGGCGCCACCCACAGCTGGTTGCCACGGCGCTCACCGATGGCCTTGAGGCTGTCGATGGCAGCGCGCAGGTCGGTGCGCCAAACGTTACGGCCATTGACGATACCCACCGACAGCACCTTGTCCTCGGGCCAGGCCTTGTCCACCACGCCCAGCTGGGCACGGCCGGCCACGGCGTCGATATGCAGGCCCGCCACCGGCAGGCTGGTGGCCAGGGCCAGGTTGTTGCCAAGGGTACCGAAGTAGCTGGCCAGCAGGATTTTCACTGGCGCCTCGCTCAGGGCCTGGTAGGCGGTTTGCAGCGCCTGTTGCCAGTCGCTGGAGATGTCGGTGACCAGCAGCGGCTCGTCTATCTGCACCCATTCGATGCCTTCGGCGGCCAGCTTGTCCAGCCACTGGCTGTAGGCGTTGATGAGCTTGGGCAGGTGGCTCAGGCGCTGGTCTGCCCCTTCGCGCTGCTTGGACAGGTACAGGAAGGTAACAGGCCCCACCAGCACCGGCTTGACCTTGTGGCCAGCAGCGCGGGCTTCGCGGATTTGCGCCAGCTGCTCATCGACATTGAGGCTGAATTGCTGGTCGTCGGCCAGTTCCGGCACCAGGTAGTGATAGTTGGTGTTGAACCACTTGGTCATTTCCAGGGCCGGTACGTCCTGGCCACCGGGGGCGCGGCCACGGGCCTGGCGAAAATAGGTGGTGATGGCCGGCTCATCGGCCTTGAAGCGCTCGGGCACGGCGCCCAGGCGTACGGCGGTGTCCAGCACATGGTCATAGAGGGTGAAGTCGCCGGCGGGGACAAAGTCCAGGCCCTGCTGGACCTGCCAGTTGTACTGGCGTACCTGGGCGGCGGCCTGTTGCAGCAGCGCTTCGCTGCTGTCACCGGACCAGTAGGCCTCCAGGGCAAATTTGAGTTCGCGGCGGCGGCCGACGCGGGGAAAACCGAGAGAGTGGGTAAGAGCCATGTTGTTCTTCCTTGGATATCTAGATGTTTAGATCTAAAGATGTTTAGCCGTCTATATGGCTAGAATAACGATCTTTTTCCCAAGGTCAAGGCGCGATCGCAAAAAGAAGCCATAAAAAAACCCGCCAAAAGGCGGGTTTTATCAATTACTTATATTCAGGCAAGCCAGGCCAGCAGCTGGATCACGTCCGACTGCACCCCGGCCGCCGTCACATGGGGGCCGGCCCCAGGGCCACGGATGATCAGCGGGTTTTCCCGGTAGTAGCGGCTCTGGATGGCAAAAATGTTGTCACCAGGGGTGAGGCTGGCAAAGGGATGGCTGGCATCCAGCGCCTCCAGGCCCACTGTCGCCCTAAAACCGTCCGCTTCCTGGCGCAGGTTGCCGATATAGCGCAGTACCTTGCCCTGGGCCTTGGCGCCGTTGAGGGCCGCCAGCAGGGGCGCGTCCAGCTCATCGAGGCGGGCAAAGAACTCGTCACGGCTGATGTCACGCAGGTGCTCGGGCACCAGGTTGTCGATATGGATGTTATCCAGCTCCAATCGCCAGCCGGCTTCGCGGGCCAGGATAAGCAGCTTGCGGGCGGCGTCCAGGCCGTTGAGGTCGTCCCTTGGGTCCGGCTCGGTAAAGCCCTTGGCGTGGGCTTCTTTTACCAGCTCCGAGAAGGGCTTGGTGCCGTCGAAATTCTGGAACAGCCAGCACAGGGTGCCGGAGAAGATGCCCCCCACCCCTTCCAGGTCGTCACCGCAGCCCAGGAGGTCGCGGATGGCGGCCTGCACCGGCAAACCGGCACCGACCGTGGTGTTGTAGAACCAGCGCCGCCCGCTCTGGCGCAGGGTGACGTGGAGGCGATCGTATTCCCCCAGGGGTGCCGAACCCGCCTGCTTGTTGGCGCTGACCAGGTGGATACCGGCGTTGAGCCACTGGGGATACTGCTGGGCCACCGCCTTGGAGGCGGTCAGATCCAGCAGCAGCAAATGAGCAAAGGGCGCCTGCTTGAAGGCCGCCAGCAAGTCACCTTCGACACGGGGCTCGCCGCGCTGGGCAAACTCGCTGCGCCAGTTGCCGGGGGCGATGCCGTTCAAGTCAAAGAGCTGTTGCTTGGAGTTGGCCAGGCCATAAAGGCGCAGCCTGTCCTTGAGGCGAGGGGCAAAGCCGTCCAGCCAGCAGCCGCCGATATTGCCAAGGCCCAGCACCACCACCCCCACCGCAAAGAGCTGGTCATGAAGTCGCGCCAGCAGCGGCTTGGCCGGCAGCTGGCGGATAAAGGCGATCAACGACAGGCCGTCCGGGCCCTTGGCCTGGTGCACCAGGCCCCCTTGCTGGGCCACATTGGCCAGGGCCTGGCCAGCCGGGCTCTGCCAATCGAGGCCCTGGCCCACCAGGGCCAGCAGGGTCAGCTGTTCGGCGTTGTCGCCATGGGCAAAGGGCAGGTACAGCACCAGGCCGCCTTCTTCTACGGCGTAGGCCTGGGCCTGCAGGGCCGGATTGGCGGCGCTGAGCTGGCAACGGTAGATACCCTGGCGCCAGGTGAGGCTGGCCAGGTTCTTGTTGGCCCGCTCGGTACTGATGCGAGTGCCCCCTTCGTCTGGGGCGAAGGTGCAGCGGATAAAGAGCTGCTGGCGGGTCAGGTCCAGGGCGGTCAGGGTGCGAGGATGCAGTACCGGCGAGCCCAGGCGGGCCAGTTCGGTGGCCACATTGCCGGCCAGCTGGCTCTGGGTATAGGCCCCTTCCAGCTTGCGAGGGTCGGCGGTGTAGATACCGGATACGTCGGTCCAGATGGTGACCGAGGCCGCTTCCAAAAAGCCCCCCACCAGGGTGGCGCTGTAGTCGGAACCGTTACGGCCCAGGGTGCGGGTCTGGCCGGCACTGTCGGCGCCGATAAAGCCGGTGACCACCGTCAGTTCTTCTGTGACCAGGGCCTTGAGGCGCTCGCGGCTTTGCGGCTGCACCAGGCCACCTTCAATCACCAGGAATTCCCGGGCGTCCAGGAAGCGGGCGCCTAGCAGGCCGGCCAGCAACCGGGCCGACCAGATCTCCCCAAAGGTCAGCAGCCAGTCGCTGTTGCCCTGGCCCTGGGCCAGGGCCTGCTCGATGGCGGCCAGGTCTTCGGCCAGGGCGGCCTCGAGGCGAGCCTGCAGGGGGGCGTCTTCCACCCCTTGTAGCAGGGCGCGCTGATGGCCCGCCAGGGCCGGCAGGCTTTGGGGGCTGAGGTTTAGCAGCAGATCGGTGGTGTCGCCGGAGGCGGACACCACCACCAGATCGCCCTTTTGACAATGGCGGCGCACCAGCGCCGCCACTTTCAGATAACAGTCGGCGTCTGCCAGGCTGGAGCCGCCGAATTTATGGATATGTCGCATCAGTTCACCTTGAGACTGCGAAGCCGGGCCGGGCCCGGCTGGGGCGGCGTTATTCGCCCTTGAGGGCAGGCCAGGCCTGGGCCAGGTCGGCAATGAGGTCGGCGGCGTCTTCGATACCGACGGAGAAACGCAGCAGACCGTCACCTATGCCTGCGGCTTGGCGGGCCTCGGGGCTCATGGCGGCGTGGGTCATGGTGGCAGGTACCGCCACCAGGCTCTCGACACCCCCCAGGGACTCGGCCAGGCTGAACAGCTTGAGGCGGGAGACAAAGCGGCCAAGGGCGGCCACGTCGGCCTTGAATTCCACGCTGAACATGGCGCCGAAGCTTTTTTGCTGGCGCTTGGCCAGCTCATGGCCGGGGTGGCTGGCAAGGCCGGGGTAGTTGATCACCGCCACTTCCGGCTGGGCATCGAGCCAGGCCACCAGTTGCTGGGCGTTCTCTTCGTGGATGCGGAAACGGGCCGCCAGGGTACGCAGGCCACGCAGGGTCAGGAAAGCGTCAAAGGGGGCACCGGTGATGCCGATGCAGTTGGCCCACCAGGCCAGTTCGTCCCCCAGGGCCTGGTCCTTGGCCACCACGGCGCCCCCCACCACGTCGGAGTGGCCGTTGAGGTACTTGGTGGTGGAATGGAGCACCAGGTCGGCGCCCAGGGCCAGGGGCTGCTGGCCTATGGGGGACAGGAAGGTGTTGTCCACCAGCACCAGGGCGCCGACGGCATGGGCCTGCTCGCAGATAGCCTGCACGTCCACCACTCGCAGCAGGGGGTTGGAGGGGGTTTCCACCCACACCAGCTTGGGGTTTTCGGCCAGGGCCTGGGCCAGTGCCTGGGCATCACCTTGGTCGATGGACAACAGCTTGAAGCTGCCCTTCTTGGCCAGGGCGTTGAACAGGCGCCAGGAGCCACCGTAGCAGTCGTGGGGTACCACCAGGGTGTCGCCGGGGCTGAGCAGTTGCAGGGCCAGGGTTACGGCGCCCATGCCGGTGGCGGTAATAACCCCCCTGGCGCCCCCTTCCAAGTCGGCAATGGCCTGGCCCAGCAGGTCCCGGGTGGGGTTGCCGGAACGGGTGTAGTCGTATTGGGCCGGGGTGTGGATATCGTGGAAACGGTAGTTGGTGGACAGGTACAGCGGCGGCACCACTGCGTTGAACTGATGATCAGTGTCGATGCCCGCGCGAACGGCGTTGGTGCTTTGGCTGTTACTCATCCACGTATTCCTCGTGCAGAAAGCTGGTGAAGCGGCCCCTGAGGCCGGCCAGGGGCCGTTTTGACCCTCAGATGGCCCTAGGTTAGCCGCTTACACTTTTAGGCGTCAAGATGTTTAGACGTCTAAAATAAGGCGAGATTGACTGTCCCTTCCAAGGGGGTACAATTTCCTGCAATAAAAGAAAGGTCTAAGGCACTCTCATGGCTCAATGGAACGGCGAGTACATCAGCCCCTACGCTGAACACGGCAAGAAAAACGAACAAGTCAAAAAGATCACCGTCTCCATCCCCCTCAAGGTTCTGAAGATCCTGACCGACGAGCGGACCCGTCGCCAGGTCAACAACCTGCGTCACGCCACCAACTCTGAACTGCTGTGCGAAGCCTTCCTGCACGCCTTTACCGGCCAGCCCCTGCCCGGGGACGAGGACCTGCGCAAAGACAGGCCTGACGATATCCCGGAGAGCGCCAAGCAGGCGATGAAAGACCTGGGACTGGAAATACCGGACCTTTACGAAGACTAAAAAAACGCGGCCCAAGGGCCGCGTTTTTCGTTCTGGGGTTATCAGTAACTCCAGCTCAGGGTCACGCCGCTGTAGCTGCTGTAGGCCCGCACCCCGAAGTACCAGGTACCGGTACTGGGGTTGCTGATGGTGCAGGTTTCGCTGTTGCCGTTGAGATAGGGGCGACAGCTCCAGCTGCTGGTGGTGGGCTGGGCACCGAAGCGGGTATACAGATCCGCGTCGCCGCTGCCGCCACTGATGGTGACGGTCAGGCTGCTGGTGCCGGACGGAATGGCCACGCTGTGGTAGTTCCAGTTACCGGTGCTGGCAGACAGGTTGCTGATGCTGCCACCGTTACCCGGAGGGGTGGTACCGCCGCCACAGCCGTTGGCGGTCAGGTAGTCGTGGGCCGCCTTGGCCTTGACGATACCGTAGCCGTAGTAGTTGTCACGGCCGGCACTGCCCTTGTCCTGGGCTGTGGCATTGAGGGCAGCCCGGATGTCGGCGTTGGAGCACTGGGTATGGAGGCTCCACACCAGGGCCGCTACCGCTGACACATGGGGGGTGGCCATGGAGGTGCCTGAGTAGTTGGCGTAGCTGTTACCGGGCACGGTGGAGCGCACACCAACCCCGGGGCCGGAGATCTCCACCTGGCTGTTGTACTGGGAGAAAGAAGCGCGGGTGCCGCTGCTGTCTACCGCCGCCACCGACACCACGTTGTTGTAGGACGCCGGGTAGGACAGGCTGGAGTTGCCGTCATTGCCCGCTGCCGCCACGATCAACACCCCGTCGTTGTAGGCGCTGTCCATGGCGTTGCGCTCGGTGGTGGAAGAACCGCCGCCGCCCAGGCTCATGCTGATCACGTTGGCCCCGGCCGCTTCACACTGCTGGATGGCCGCCACCAGATCGGACCCGTAGGCCCAGTTGCCGCTGTTGTTGAACACCTTGACGATGTGCAGGCCGATGTTGCCCGAGTCGCTGACCCCCACCACACCCACATTGTTGCCGCCGATGGCGGTAATGGTGCCCGCCACATGGGTGCCGTGGCCGTTACCATCGTCATACCAGTTGCCGGTGTCATAGCCGCCGTAACCGTCGTTGCCGGTAATACCGGAATTGGGCAGATCTTCATGGCCCAGTGAATAACCGGTATCGACGATACAGACCTTGCGGTTGGCAATGGCGGAGTCGGACAACTGATCAGCCTGGACCATGGTGATGCCGTAAGGCACCTGTTCGGCCATCAGGTGGCGCTTGGGGTCCACTTCGATGTATTCCACTGCCGGGTCTTTTTTCAACAGTGCCAGTTGCTTGGCATTGAGCTGGGCAACACTGACCGCCGCCTTGGACAGGTGCATGATGGCTTTGGCATCGGCCTTGGCCAGCAGCGCTTCTGCGGCCTGCACACTGAACTGCCCTTGGGCCATGGGCCCGGTGACGCTCTTGGCGGCCAGGTCCTTGCTCAGGGGGTTAGGGGCTTTGTATTTAATGATGTAGCGCCCTTCTTCGGCGGGCTTGATGGTGAGGTCGTCTTTGAGTGAGGCGGCGACGGCGCCGCTCACGGCGGACAGGGCAAAAAGTGAAGTGGCTCCTGCCACCAAGATCCTTTTGTTCATGGGTGTCCTCTCTTAGTGATTGCCATTCCAGGCAAGAAAACCCTAGCCAAGGCGGGACACAAAGTTTTAACAAAAGTCGGATTTTGTGACGCGAATGGGTGTTTATTGACCACTAGAACACCCTGGATATTCATATAGAGAATGTACTTTCTCTTTTCAGATCAGCTGTTTAAAACGGCAATAATAAAAAAGCCGGCCCAGAAAGGCCGGCTCTAACGAAAAGCCAAACAGGCTAGCCCTTTCGGCTTATGCCATGTAGTTGTCCGGCATGGGCACCTGGGCCACGCCGCTGTCCACCGCTGCCTGGGCCACGGCGCGGGCCACTCGGGGTAGCAGGCGCGGGTCCATGGGCTTGGGAATGATGTACTGGCGGCCAAAGGCCAGGTTGTCCACCCCGGCGGCAGCCAGTACTTCGGCAGGTACCGCTTCCTGGGCCAGGCCTCGGATGGCCTCTACCGCTGCCACCTTCATCTGGTCGTTGATGGCGGTAGCCCGCACGTCCAGGGCACCCCTGAAGATAAAGGGGAAGCACAGCACGTTGTTGACCTGGTTGGGGTAGTCGGAGCGGCCGGTGGCCATGATCAGATCGTCACGGGTACGGTGGGCCAGTTCGGGTTTGATCTCCGGGTCCGGGTTGGAACAGGCAAACACTACCGGGTTGGGGGCCATCAGCCGCAGGGCGTCGGCGGGCAACACATCGGGACCGGACACACCGACGAACACATCGGCGCCTTCAATCACGTCTTCGAGGCTGCGCTTGTCGGTGTTGTTGGCAAAGAGGCGCTTGTACTCGTTGAGATCGTCGCGGCGGGTGTGGATCACCCCCTTGCGGTCCAGCATGTAGATGTTCTCACGCTGGGCACCACATTTGATCAGCAGCTCCATACAGGCCACGGCGGCGGCGCCGGCGCCCATGCACACTACCTTGGCGGTGGCGATGTCCTTGCCTTGGATCTCCAGGGCGTTGAGCATGCCGGCGGCGGTAACGATGGCGGTGCCGTGCTGGTCGTCGTGGAACACCGGCACAGAGCAGCGTTCAATCAGCGCCTGCTCTATCTCGAAGCACTCGGGGGCCTTGATGTCTTCGAGGTTGATACCGCCGAAGGTGTCGGCGATGGCCGCCACGGTATTGATGAATTCTTCGGTAGTGCGGTGTTTGACTTCGATGTCGATGGCATCGAGGTTGGCAAAGCGCTTGAACAGCAGGGCCTTGCCTTCCATCACCGGCTTGGAGGCCAGAGGGCCCAGGTTACCCAGGCCGAGGATGGCGGTACCGTTGGAGATCACCGCCACCAGGTTGCCCTTGGCGGTGTACTTGTAGGCGTTGTCCGGGTCGGCGGCGATTTCCCGCACCGGCTCGGCAACACCAGGGGAGTAGGCCAGGGCCAGATCACGGGCCGTATCGGCCGGCTTGGTCAGGCAGATACCGATTTTGCCCGCCGTCGGTTCGGCGTGGTAATCGAGGGCTTGTTGTCGGAAGTCAGACATAATGGGTGCAACATTCGTAGGGTTTGAGTGTAGGAATTCGGCGCTAGGCTTTGTGAAGTGTCGCACGTTCTGGTGAAAAAGATATATCCGACCACCCATAAAAAAAGGCGCCCCAAGGGCGCCTTTTTTGTCGGTAAAGGGGAGCTTACTTCTTGCCGCCCAGAACCGCGAAACGTTTGTTGAACTTGTCAACACGGCCACCGGTATTCACTTCTTTCTGCTTACCAGTGTAGAAAGGGTGACAGGCGCCACAGACGTCCAGGTTGATGTCTTTGGCCATGGTGGATTTGGTTTTGATCACGTTACCGCAGGTGCAGGTAGCGGTGATTTCAACGTAGTTAGGATGAATACCGTCTTTCATGGGATTACCTCATTGGGCCGTGTCGCCATCTGGTCCAGTGCCAGACACCACACGATTGTGTTAACGTTCGGGAATTCGAAGGCGCGCATAATACCGGATCCCTTGCTCAATAATCAATCCCCGCCCCGCGTGATTCGTGTCCTGCTGCCCACTCCCATGCGGCGCGGATTCGACTATCTGCTGCCTGCCGATTGCCAGGTCCAGGAAGGGGCCAGGGTCCGGGTACCCTTTGGTAAAGGTAGTCGCATCGGCCTGGTGGCGGCGCTGGATGTTGCCCCCCAGGTGGAAGCGGACAAGCTCAAGGCCATAGACGAGGTACTGGACGCCGCGCCGGTGCTGCCTGCCGCCCTTGGCAAGCTGGTGCGCTGGGCCGCCGATTATTACCTGCACAGCGCCGGTGACGCCTGGCAGCAAGCCCTGCCGGTACTGCTGCGCCAGGGGGCCCCGGCCAGCGGCGAAGAAGGCATCTGGCAGCTCAGCGCCGACGCCGCCAAGGCCGCCGTCCCCAAAAACGCCAGCAAACAGCTGGCCGCCCTGGCCCGGCTCCAGGCCGGTGAACTGTCCGACTTCGACCTGGCCGAGCAGAGCTTTGATCGGGCCACCCTGCGCACCCTGGCCGACAAGGGCCTGGTTACCCTCAGCCACAGGCGCCAGCAGGGCCAGCCGTTCTGGACGTCGCCCCTGGTGGTCAACCCCGGCCCCAGGCCCAACAGCGAGCAGGCGGTGGCCATTACCGCCATCAACAGTGCCAAGGGTTTTGCCCCCTTTTTATTGGAAGGGGTGACCGGCTCGGGCAAGACCGAGGTTTACCTGTCGGCCATGAGCGAAACCCTCAAGGCCGGTAAACAGGTGCTGGTACTGGTACCGGAGATCAGCCTCACTCCCCAGACCCTGCGCCGCTTTCAAAAGCGTTTCGAAGTGCCCATGGCCCTGCTGCACTCGGGGCTGACCGACAAGGAAAGGCTGTCGGTATGGCGCCAGGCCAGGGACGGGGAGCTGGGCATCGTCATCGGAACCCGCAGCGCCGTGTTCACCCCCCTGGCCCGCCCTGGCCTGATTATCGTCGATGAAGAGCACGACGCCTCCTTCAAGCAGCAGGAAGGCTTTCGCTACCACGGCCGGGACCTGGCGGTGGTGCGGGCCCAGCTCGAACAGGTGCCCCTGGTGCTGGGCTCGGCCACCCCGGCCCTGGAAAGCCTGGCCAATGCCCAGGCTGGCAAGTACCAGAAGCTGACCCTCAACCAGCGGGCCGGGGGTGCCAGCCAGGTGCGCTTCGACCTTATCGACATCAAGCACCAGCCCCTGACCGCCGGCCTGTCGCCGCCAGTGCTGGCCGCCATCAAGGCCCACCTGGGCCGGGGCGAGCAGGTGCTGGTGTTCTTGAACCGCCGGGGCTTTGCCCCCACCCTGCTCTGCCACGAATGCGGTTGGATAGCCGACTGCCAACGCTGCACCGCCTACCCGACGGTGCATCGGGGCCGGCAGCGGCTGATCTGCCACCACTGCGGCTCGGACCGGCCCCTGCCCCACCAGTGCCACAGCTGCGGCTCGACCCAACTGGTGGGAGTGGGCCTTGGCACCGAGCAGCTGGAAGTGGAGCTGACCGCCCTGTTCCCCGACTACAAAGCAGTGCGCATCGACCGCGACGCCACCCGCCGCAAGGGCAGCCTGGAGTCGGCCCTGGACGGCATCCGCCAGGGCCAGTACCAGCTCCTTATCGGTACCCAGATGCTGGCCAAGGGCCACCACTTTCCCGACGTCACCCTGGTGGTGCTGCTGGACGTGGACGGCGCCCTCTATTCGGCGGACTTTCGCGCCGCCGAGCGGCTGGCCCAGTTGGTGGTGCAGGTGGCGGGCCGGGCCGGGCGGGCCAACAAGCCGGGGCGTTTGCTGCTGCAAAGCCACCACCCGGAACATCCCCTGCTCAGCCAGCTGCTCACCAACGGCTACGGCGCCTTTGCCGAAGAGGCCCTGGTGGAGCGGCGCCAGACCCTGCTGCCGCCCTTCAGCGCCCAGGCGCTGTTTCGCAGTGACGCCCTCAAGGCCGAAGACGCCCAAAGCCTGCTGGAAGCCATAGGCCAGCGCCTTCAGCAAAGTGCGCCACAGGGGGGCTGGGTGCTGGGCCCCCTGCCGGCGCCCCTGGAAAAAAGGGCCGGCAAATACCGTTTTCAACTCTGGGTTCAGTACCAGGACAAGAAAGTCCTGCGTCAATGGCTGGCGCCGCTGCTGGCCGAGCTGGAAGCCCAGCCACCCCATCGCCGCGCCAACTGGACCCTGGACCTGGATCCCATAGACAGCGCTTGATTTCCAAGGCCCCCTTGGCCAGCATAAGCCGACCCTCGGAGACACTGCCCCCACATGGCACGCAAAGATTACGTAAAAAGCTCGGCGCCCAAGCGCCGCAACAGCAAAAAGGCCCCGCCACGCCAAACCCCCTGGATCGCCATAGGGGTGTTCGGGGTGTTCGCCCTCGCCTTTATCTATGTACTGGTACAGCTCAACAACAGGCCGGACGAACCGGCGCCAAAGGTGCAGGAAAAGCCCCAGGCCCAGCCCAAGGAGCAGCCCAAGACCCAGGCACCACCCAAGGCCACCCAGGCTCCGGCCAGCCAGCCCAAGGAAACCTTGCCGCAAAAGCCCAAGGAAGAGTGGCGCTACGTGGAAACCCTCAAGAACAAAGAGGTTGAGGTGGAGGTGCCGGTCAGGCCCAAGAGCAACACCCCCTACCAGATGCAGTGCGGCTCTTTTAGGAACTACGACCAGGCGGAAACCCAGAAGGCCAAGCTGGCCTTCGTCGGCCTCGAGTCCCAGGTGCGCAAGACCGGCGACTGGTACAGGGTGGTACTGGGCCCCTATGAAGGCAAACGCGCCGCCCAGAACGAGCAGCACAGGGCCGAGAAGGCCGGTTTCCCCAACTGCGCCATCTGGCCCTGGCGCTGAACCTCAGCCGAACGGCAATCCTTAAAGCACTATCTCCTGAGCGGCGCCCTTGAAAAAGGGCGCCGCTGCCCCCAATTGCTAGGACAAGCCCAGTGGCGCAGTGCGCCCTTGTCTCAGGAGATCCCATGACCACTATCGTTTCCGTCCGCCGTAATGGCCAAGTCGCCCTCGGTGGCGACGGCCAGGTTTCCCTTGGCAATACGGTCATGAAGGGCAACGCCCGCAAAGTGCATCGTCTATACAACGGCCAGGTACTGGCCGGTTTCGCCGGCGGTACCGCCGACGCCTTCACCCTGCTGGAACGTTTCGAGTCCAAGCTGCAATCCCACCAGGGCAACCTGGAGCGGGCCGCCGTGGCCCTGGCCAAGGAGTGGCGCACCGACCGCGCCCTGCGCCGCCTGGAAGCCATGTTGGCGGTAGCCGACAAGGAAAGGTCCTTCATCATTACCGGTAACGGTGACGTGGTGCAGCCCGAACAGGACATCATCGCCATCGGTTCCGGCGGCAACTATGCCCAGGCCGCCGCCAAGGCCCTGCTCAACAACACCGAGCTGGCCGCCAAGGACATCGTCGAGAAGAGCCTGACCATAGCCGGTGAGATCTGCGTCTTCACCAACACCAACCAAACCATCGAAGTCCTGGAGTAAAGCATGTCGTCCATGACCCCCCGCGAAATCGTCCACGAACTGGACCGCCACATCATTGGCCAGGCCAATGCCAAGCGCTCCGTGGCCATTGCCCTGCGTAACCGCTGGCGCCGCATGCAACTGGACGAAGCCCTGCGCCAGGAAGTGACCCCCAAGAACATCCTGATGATTGGCCCCACCGGTGTCGGTAAGACCGAGATCGCCCGCCGCCTGGCGCGCCTTGCCAATGCCCCCTTTATCAAGGTGGAAGCCACCAAGTTCACCGAAGTGGGCTATGTAGGCAAGGAAGTGGAGCAGATCATCCGCGATCTGGCCGACGTGGCCATGAAGATGACCCGCGAGCAGGAGATGAAAAAGGTCCGTACCCGCGCCGAAGAAGCGGCCGAGGAACGCATCCTCGACGCCCTGCTGCCCCGCCCCCGCAACCAGTGGGGCGAGTCCGAAAAGGCCGAGGGCGACAACCACACCCGCCAGGTGTTTCGCAAGAAACTGCGCGAGGGCAGCCTGGACGATAAAGAGATCGACATCGACATCGCCGCCCCGCAGATGGACATGCAGATCATGGCCCCGCCGGGCATGGAGGAGATGACCAACCAGCTCCAGTCCATGTTCCAGAACCTCGGCGGCCAGACCAAGCAGAGCAAGAAGCTCAAGGTCAAAGACGCCCTGAAACTGGCCATAGACGAAGAGGCAGCCAAGCTCCTTAACCCGGAAGAGGTAAAGGAAAAGGCCCTGGCAGCGGTAGAGAACAACGGCATCGTCTTCCTGGACGAGATCGACAAGATCTGTAAGCGCGGCGACACCTCAGGCCCCGACGTATCCCGCGAAGGGGTGCAGCGGGACCTGCTGCCCCTGGTGGAAGGCTGCACCGTCAACACCAAGCACGGCATGGTCAAGACCGACCATATCCTCTTTATCGCCTCCGGCGCCTTCCAAATGGCCAAGCCGTCCGACCTTATCCCCGAACTGCAGGGCCGCCTGCCGATCCGGGTGGAGCTGGACGCCCTGACCGCCGAAGACTTCGTGCGTATCCTCACCGAACCCAAGGCCAGCCTTACCGAGCAGTACAAGGCGCTGATGGCCACCGAAGGGGTCAAGGTGGAGTTCACCGAAGACGGCATCCACAAGCTGGCCGAGGCGGCCTGGCAGGTGAACGAGCGTACCGAGAACATCGGGGCGCGGCGCCTGCACACCGTCATGGAACGGATGATGGAAGATATTAGCTTCGCCGCCGCCGACCACGACGGGGAAACCCTCACCATAGACGCCGCCTATGTGCAGTCACACCTGGGCAAACTGGTGGAAGACGAAGACCTGTCCCGCTTTATCCTCTAAGCGCGGCGCACAAAAAAGGCCACCGACAGGTGGCCTTTTTCATGGGCGGCGTTTAGACCTTGAAGCGGCTGATCACCGCCGCCAGTTCTTCGGCCTGCTCTGCTACATGGGCCGAAGTTTCGGCATTGCCATGGGAAGCGGCAGCGGTCTGCTCGGCCACGTCGCGGATCACCACCACGTTGCGGTTCACTTCGCTGGCCACTTGGCTTTGTTCTTCGATGGCGGCGGCGATCTGGGTGTTCATGTCCAGGATGCGGTCCACGTCCTGGGTAATGGCACTCAGCAAGGCGCCAGCCTTCTGGGCATCGGCGGCGCTTTCCAGGCCCTCGCCACGGCAGTCTTCCATCAGGCTGACGATGGACTGGGTCTTTTGCTGCAGGGTCTGGATGATGCCGGCGATCTCTTCGGTGGAGGTCTGGGTACGCATGGCCAGGGTCCGCACTTCGTCGGCCACTACCGCAAAACCACGGCCCTGGTCGCCGGCACGGGCCGCTTCGATGGCGGCGTTCAGGGCCAGCAGGTTGGTCTGCTCGGCAATGCCACGAATAACATCCAGCACCGACCCTATGGTGTGGGCGCTCTGCACCAGTTCGTCCACCACCATGGCCGAGCTTTCCAGCTGGCCGGCCAATTGCTCGATACGGCCTATGGTGCTTTGCAGCTGGCGATAGCCTTGCTGGGCGTTGTCGTTGGTTTCCTTGGCCTTAACCGCCGCCATCTCGGTATTGCGGGCGATCTCCTCGATGGTGGACCCCATCTCGGTGATGGCGGTGGCCACCAGGTCGGTCTGGCCCAACTGGTCACGGGAACCGGTGGAGGTCTCTTCGGCATTGGCCGACAGCTCGGAGGTGGCGCGGCTGAGGTAGTCCACCGCCTGCTTGCTTTGGCGCACCAGGGCCCGCACCCCGTCCATCATGTTGTTGAAATGGCCGCCCATCTGGGTCAACTCGTCGTTGCCGTTCTGGTCCAGGCTCAGGGTCAGGTCACAGTCGGCGGCGATGCGCTGCATGGTGTTGATGCTGTTGCTGAGCTGGCTGTTGAGCTGGCGCACGATCAGCAGGGCCAGGGTGATCAGCAAACCGGCGATCACCAGGGCAAAGATCAGCAGGCTGGTCAGGGTCTGGGACTTTTCCTGCTCTATGGTACTGGCCAGGGTGGCGCTGATGCTGTCAAAGAGGTCTTCGGTGGCTTGCACCTTGTCACGAAGCTGGCCGGTCAGGCCCTCAGCCGGGGTCAGGCCTATCACCTTGCGGGCTTCTACCAGGGCCTTGAAGTCGCGCTGGTACTGGGCCATGGCCTGGCGGGCGTCCTTGTCGTCCAGCAGGCTGTTAAGGGCGCCAAAGTCGCTGTCGAACTTGTCCACATACTTGGTGGCCAGACGCAGCATGAAGTCCTTCTCGTCGCGGCGCAGCTGCAGTATGGCGGCCAACTGATCGTGGCGGCCGGATTTCTTCACTTCCGCTTCGGCCTGGTGCACGGCGTCACGCAGGCTGCCATAAAGGCCGGATTCGGCATCGAAACCCACTACCCGATACTGGGCCACCAGTTGCCCAAAGACCTGGCTGTAGCCCTTGATGTCACGCTTGAGGCTGGCCAGTTCACGGTCGTCCACCCCTTCGGCCTGCAGCAGCCTGCTGAGGCTGTCGAGGCTGGCTTCAAAGCCATGCTCTTCCTTTTCAAAAGCCTGGGCGTACTTGTCGTCCAGACGCATCAAGAAGTCCTTCTCGTGGCGGCGCATCAGCAGCATCTGGTTGTTGAGGGTCTGGTTCAGGCCGGCAGCCTGAGACAGGGTGTCGAGGCTACGCCAAGACCACCAGGTACCGCCAAGCAGCAACAAGAGTGCCGCTACAGCCAAAAACGCCAAGCCATAGAGTTTGTGTCGGATGAGCATAAAGCCTCGCCTGTGGGTAAAGAAAGTAGACGGAGCCTTCCCTGGGAACCGCGCCGCGAAGCGGCCACGATATTAAGTGAGTAGTCGCTTATCGACTGAAAGAGCGACTAGTTTAGGTGAAACTTTTATTACCGTGGGTAAATTTGTTAATCGGCTCGCTCGTTTTTGAGAGCTTGGTCGGTGATGTGGTTGTAAAGATGGAATAATTGCCCGGCCAGGTCATTCAGTTCCGGATGTTGATGCACCAGGGCCTTGGCCTCTTCTGCCGTTTCGATGGCATCTTTGAGAAAGCGCAGGTCGAAATCGTCCAGGCATTCGCCGGCCTCGACTTTGTCCTTGAGCTTGAGCAGGCGGGGAATGTGGCGGTCATTAAGCTCTTCGAGCAAGGCCAGCACGACCCCCTGGCTGGTGGCACCGTTCATCAACTGACTCCCTTGGGCACAACAAAAAAGGCGCCGAAGCGCCTTTTGCCTTATTCGTCAGAGCTGTCGCTCGTGTCGAAGTCAGGGGTACCGTTGCGCGCCGGCGCGTCGCAGATGGTGTAGATATGGCGACGCTGGGTGATACGGTTAAGGTACTTCATCCAGACTTTCTCTTCTACGCTGGATGCGGGCACTTCGCCACGGCAGACGCTGACGAAGCGTTGCTCGTCGCTGGTCATGGGTTCACGTTGGCCGCTGGCCAGCAAGTGCATGCCCATGCCTTTGTCGGTGAGAACATTGGCTTCGGTGATGGTAAAGTCGCCGCTGCGCTGGAAGCCGCGCGGGTAGTTCAGGTCATCAAAAAATTTCTTGCCAGACATAAAGCTGTTCATTACACCTGTCCCCATGGTTCGTGATGTATCGGCCAGGCCGGCACACGCGGCGGAGTATGGATAACCCGTCAATAGGGGTAAAATGAAAAATATTTATCGCCACCAGAAAAGTTGCTTACTGAGAGCCTGATTTGGATACGGAACTCCTGAAAACCTTTCTCGAGGTGCACCGCTGCCGCCATTTCGGCAAAGCAGCGGAAAACCTGTACCTGACCCAGTCGGCGGTGAGCTTTCGCATTCGCCAGTTGGAGAGCCAGCTCGGGGTCTCCCTCTTTACCCGCCATCGCAACAATATCCAGCTGACCGGCGCCGGGGAGCGGCTGCTGCCCCACGCCGAAGCCATGCTGCTGTCCTGGCAAAGGGCCAAACAGGACATCGCCCTGGCCAGCCACCAGTCGGTGCAGTTGGCCCTGTCGGCCAGCGCCAACATCTGGGACCCTTTCCTGCAGCGACGGCTGCCGCTGATCTACCGCAGCCTGGGCCAGGTGGCACTGCGGGCCGACACGGCCCCGGCCGACCTGCTGGTGCGCTCGCTTCTGGAGCGGCGCCTGGACCTGGCCCTGCTGTTCGACCCGCCCAAGGTGGAAGAGCTGGAGGTACAGGAACTGGGCCGCTTGCGGCTGCAACTGGTGTCCAGCAAGGCCGGGCTTAGCCTGGCCCAGGCTCTGAACGGCCCCTATGCCAAGGTGGACTGGGGCACCCAGTTCAGCATCCAGCATGCCAAGCTGTTAAAGGAGCAGGCGCCGCCGGTGCTGCACACCGGCATCGCCCGCATTGCCCTGGACTTTATCCTCGACCACGGCGGCAGTGCCTACCTGCCCCTGGGCCTGACCCTGGACGCCCTGGACCAAGGCCTGCTGCACCGGGTCAGCGACGCACCGGAAATCCCAAGGGAGCTGTACGGCGCCTACCTCAAGGAGGCCGAGCGGGTCGGCCTTATAGAGCATCTCTGTCAGCTGTTGGCCGCCCCGGACGACAACTTGCAGTAAGAGGGATAGGCCACCTGCCGCCACAGGCTCTGGCACAGCTGCTCGCAGTTGTCCCAGTTACCGGCCAACAGCCAGTCCACCAGGCTGGCTGCCACGTCCGGATAGGACACCGGCTGGGCCGGCGGCAGGTCCAGCCAGGCATCCAGTTCTACCGCCGACAGCTCATACATCACCGACGCCAGCCCAAGCTGGCGCAAGGTCAGCACGTTGGACAGCTGTTCGAACTGGCCGTGCAGGGGTTTGAGCAGCAGTTTCTTGCCCATGCGCAGCGCCTCAGAGGGCAGCTCAAAACCGCCGTTGGCGATCACCCCCACCGCATCCGCCAGATCGGCGTGAAAGCCGGCCCTGGATGGCGGGCGCAGGTGGATATGGCCGCGCTCTTCCAGTTTGGCCTTGGGGTGGTAGCAATAGAACTCCACGTCCGGAAAGGGCTCAAGCAGGGCCAGCACTTCTTCTACCGACTCAAAGGGCAGGTACACCAACACCTTGTTGTGGCGCACCGGTTTGTCCCCGGCACTGGGTTTTTCAATGATGGGGGGCAGCAACTGGTGGCCGAAGTGGTACCAATGCACCCCCAGCTCCACATTGACCGGGGCGAAGTGGCGGATCAGCAACCTTGAGGTCCAGTTATCCCCTTCCTTGGGCACCGGCTGCAGGAAAGACGCCTGGTGGCTGACACCGACACTGGGTACCTTGGCCAGCTTGGCGGCCCAGGCGCTGATGGGCTCGAAGTCGTTGATCACCAGGTCATAGTCCTTGACCGGCAACCCCTTGATGTCTTGCCACAGTTCCCCAAGGCGGCTTTGGCGCAAGGTTTTGCCAAGGCTGACGCTGCCGCGTTCGGTGACGAAGGTCAGGCCCCGGCGGCTCTGGTATTGCCCGAAGGGCTCCATGTCGAAGTAGTCGCCGGCATCCCGGCCGGAGAAGAGGAAGTCTACCTGGACGTCTCTTTTGGCCAGTTCTGCTGCCATCACCCTGGCGCGGGTGATATGACCATTACCCGTCCCCTGCACACCGTACAGAATGCGCATTCAATGACTCCTCGCTTGGCTTAGAACAGTATCAGGCAGGCGCAACAGGCCCCGAGGGCGGCGCCCGCCAGGATATCGGAAGGAAAGTGCACCCCCAGCAGTACCCTGGCCAGCCCCACCAGCATGGCCCAAGGCAGGGCCAGCAGGCCGCTCAGGCCAAAGTGGCCGATGGCCATGGTAACCATGACAAAGGCGGCGGCGGTATGGCCGGAAGGCAGGCTGAATTGGTCCGACGGCTTGATAAAAGCCTGGGCCCCGGGCAATGCCACGGCCGGCCGACGGCGCCGAAAGGTGTTCTTGAGGGCAATATAGAGGGGCAACTCGATGGCAAAGGCCGCCAGCAGGTCCAGTACATAGCCCTGCAGGGCCGGCCACTGGCTCATCCAGAACGCCAAGGCGATAAGGCCGTACAAGGGGCCGTCCCCGGTGCGGGAGACCCAGCGGGCTATGCCTGCCATCTGCCGCCACTGAGGGTGGGACTGGCTTTTCTGGAACAGGCGATGATCCAAAGCGGTCAGGTTGCGCATAGATTGCCTCCCTCTTTGCAGCGAAAGATAGGAGGTCACAATGACAGTGGGGTGACCGCTACTTTACGAATTGGTTAAGGAAGCGCCTGGTAGGTGAACACCTGCCCGGACAGGGAGGCTTCGTACATCAGGCCGCCCAGGGCCATGGTGAATACCGATACGCCGTTTTCATAGTCGGCGCTGGTGCCGGCGCCGGCATCCAGGGCCACGGCCGAAGCCTGGGCACCGAAGGCCAGTTCACCCTTGGTGAAGCGCTCGAAAGCGTCGGCAGACTTGAAAAAGACGATCTGGCTATAGGTCTGGCCGCCGATTTGAAAGCCCAGGGTCAACTGCTTGAGGCGGCTCTTGCCCACCAGTTTGCGCTTGACGAACACCAGGCCCTCACCGTAGGCACCGCCAACGATCAGGCCGCCCTTGGCCACTTTCGGGAACACCGCATAGCCGTGGGCACGGTTGAAGAAGGCCTTGAGGCCGGGGTCTGTTTGCAGGAAGGCCTTGATGGCCATAGCCGTATCGGCCTCCAGTTGTTGCACTTCGGCACAGTTCCCCCTCGGCAGGTAGCCGCAGGAAAAACACAGCACAATCAACAACCAAAGTCGCATGCCTGGCTCCACTTGTTACAAAGGCGCCCTATTGTACCCAGATAAATCAACATTGCGACGCCGGTGTGCCAAGGGTAGAGAGGGCTGATTGAACCGCCGCTGACCCTAAGTCAGAAAGGGGGCTTAATTGACGTTTGCGGCAGGAGCGACTTTGGCGCTAACCTTTAGGGCACTCGGCTCCTCAGGACTCTGCCATGGAATACAACACTTCTGCCCTTTGCGACACCTACATCGACATGGTGGACGTGGTCGAACCCCTCTTCGCCAATTTCGGCGGCCGCAGTTCCTTTGGCGGCAAGGTCAGCACCATCAAATGTTTTGAGGACAACGCCCTGATCCGCGAAATGCTGGAAGAGCCCGGTGAAGGCAGGGTGTTGCTGGTGGACGGCGGCGGCTCCCTGCGCCGGGCCCTGATCGACGCCGAGCTGGCCGAGCTGGCCCTGGCCAACAACTGGGAAGGCCTGGTGATCAATGGTTGCGTCCGGGAAGTGGATGTATTGGAAGATCTGGAGATCGGTATCCATGCCCTGGCAGCCATTCCGGTCGGTGCCGACGAAAAGGGCCAGGGGGAAACCGAGGTACCGGTGAACTTTGGCGGGGTGACCTTCCTGCCCGAAGACTGGCTCTACGCCGACGCCACCGGCATCATCCTCTCTCCAGAGCAGCTGGATATGGTTTAACAAGAAGCCGCCTTGAAGGCGGCTTTTTCATGGCCGAAACTGGGCCAACATCAACACCGCCACCACGGCGAACACCAGGCCGGTGCTCCCTTCCAACCACTGGCGCCAACCCAACAGCCGTTCCCGCACCGATGCCGATCCCAGGCACCAGCCCAGCATGCCAAACCAGGCGAAGGCCAAGCAGAAAAACAGCGCCGCTATACCCAGGCGCGGTGCCATACCCAGTTGTGCCGGCAACAAGCCTCCCACCAGGGTGAAGAAATAGAGGTAGGTCTTGGGGTTGAGGATGCTGGTGGCAAAGCCGGCCGCCCAGGCCGAGCCCTCAGGGGCGGCGGCGGGAGTCAGGGCAGGCTGGGCCTTCGCGGCGTTACGGGCACATTGCCAGGCCAGCCACAGCAGCCAACTGCCGCCAATCAGGGGCAGCCAACGCAACAGCTCCGGCAACCAACGGCTGATAAGACCAAAGGCAAAGAGCACCACCAGGCTGTGCACCAGGATCGACGATGACAGGCCAAGGGCCATCCACAACGCTTGGCGCCGCCCCTGGTAAAGGCTGGCCCTGAGCATCAGGGCAAAGTCCGGGCCCGGCGCCACCAGAGCCGCCAGATGCACGGCGGCCAGGGTCAGGAAAAGGGAAATGAGCGACATGGATACCTCCTCGGAATGAAGAGACCATGGTGCCGGCCAAGGCAAATCCTGCCTTGGACAATCTAGCGGCGGGTTTGCTGCTGGTATTGCTGGGGGGTGAGGTTGTAGTGGCGGCGAAAGGCCCTGACCAGGTGGCTCTGGTCGAAAAAGCCCAGGTTTGCCGCCACGTCCTTGACCCGCAGGCCGGCCTTGAGCCCGTCCCTGGCACGCTCCACCCGCAGCGCCGTCAGGTAGGCGTGGGGAGTAATACCCATGGCGGCCCTGAACTGGCGCAGGAACTGGTATTGGTTGAGCTGGTAGCGCTCCGCCAGGGCCACCAAGCTGTGCTTGGCGTCGAGGCTGGTCATCAGATAGTCCCGCAGGTCCTTAAGCTGAAAGGGGCTAAGGCCCCGGGCCCCGGCCAGGGGTTTTACCGGCTCGCCGTGGTGGCGCAGCAGGTGTTCCATCACGAACAGCAGCAGGCTCTGGGCGGCCAGGGGTTCGGCCTGTTCCGACTGGCGGTGTAGGGTTAAAAGCCCCTGGTAAAGGGCCTGGTCCTGCACCACGGGCCCCTTGAAGAAACGCAAGTCCCGCCCGCCCATCATGGCACTGACCCTGGCCATGGCCGACAGGGGCAGGCGAATGAGGCGGACCTGATAATCGCGGTTTTCGGCCCCTTCGCCATCATGGACTTCGTCGGGGTTGAAGGTGGACAGGCTGCCGGGGGTCAGGATGTGGCGGTGGCCCTTGTGCATAAAGGCCTGGGCCCCCTGGTCCACCAGCCCGATGTGGTAGTCCAGATGGACATGGCGGTCGAACACGAAGCCCTGGTAATGGGCCCGCACCAGCTCCAGGCCGGGCCAGTCGGGCAGCAGGTGGTGCTCGATATGGCGTTGCATAGGATCCCCCAAGGTCAGGCCCTTGAGTCTAGGGGCAGGACGCAACCCTGTCTTGTAAAAAATTGCAGCCCTTGCCACCCTGAGGCAAAGGCGGTGCCGCCCTCACTTTCCCAAGGCATCGCCAAGGAGCCTTCATGAACACCGTCAAGATTGATTTCGTCTCGGATGTGGTTTGCCCCTGGTGTGCCATAGGCCTGAGCGCCTTGGAAAAGGCCATGGCCCAGCTGGCCGGCGAAGTGGCAGTGGAGCTGCGCTTCCACCCCTTCGAACTCAACCCGCAAATGGGCCCAGAGGGCGAAAGCATTGAAGAGCACCTGGTGGCCAAGTACGGCATGAGCCCGCAGCAGCTGGCCGAAAGCCAGGAGCAGATCGCCCAGCGGGGCGCCGCCCTTGCCTTTCATTTCGACATGGACAAGCGCGACCGCATCTACAACACCTTCGACGCCCACCGGCTGCTGGCCTGGGCCCAGACCCTGGGCAACGACCACCAGTTGGCCCTGAAAAAGGCCCTGCTGGCCGCTTACTTCGGCCAGGGTCAAAACCCCGGTGACCACAGCCTGCTGCTGGCCCTTTGTGGCCAGGTTGGCCTGGACCAAGACCAGGCCAAGGCGGTGCTGAACAGCGACCGATATGCCGAACAGGTGCGCCAAGAAGAGAGCCTGTTCCAGCAAAGGGGCATCAATGCGGTACCGGCGGTGGTCCTTAACGACAAGTACCTGATCTCCGGTGGCCAGTCGGTCGACTACTACGCCCAGGCCCTCAAGCAGGTGGCGGCCGAGGGCTAAACCAGGGCGGCGGCCTGGCGCACAATAAGCGCACTCCGGCCGGTTCATGTTTCGGAAAAGCCCCGGTATTGTTACCACTATTCCGAACTGTACCGGCCTGCCAGGCCCTTGCTTGCCCCTCTGGAGCCCCCATGCTCAAGTCCCTGTGCCTCTTTTGCCTTGCCCTGTCCGGCCCCCTGTCGGCCCAGGGTGGCTACGACCCCCAAGCCCTGTTTGCCCCCCTGACCCTGCCCGGCGCCGCCACCAGCCTGCGCGGCGGCAGCGGCCAGCCTGGCCCGCAGTTTTGGCAAAACCGGGTGGACTACCAAATCAAGGCCCGCATCGACACCCAGGCCAAGACCCTGGCCGCCGATGCAGTGATCACCTATAGCAACCGCAGCCCGGACGCCCTGGACGTGCTTTGGCTGCAACTGGACCAGAACATCTACCGCCGCGACTCCCGGGCCGCCCTGAGCTCAGGGCACAGCCGTGGCCACTACACCGACGGCTACCAGATCCAATCCGTGACCCTGCTGGGCAGTGAAGAAAAGCCCCTGCCCTTCCTGGTGGACGACACCCGGATGCGGGTGGACCTGCCCAAGCCCCTGGCGGCCCGCACCGGCTCGGTGCAGCTGCGTATTCGCTATCAGTATCAAATTCCCGGCACCTGGGGCGGCCGCACCGCCGTCACCCCGTCCAAAAACGGTGAGATCTACGAGATAGCCCAGTGGTTTCCGCGCCTGGCAGTCTATGACGACCTGCGCGGCTGGGACACCCAGCCCTACCTGGGGGCCGAGTTCTACCTGGAATACGGCAGCATCGATTACGCCGTTACCCTGCCCTGGGACTACCTGATGGTGGGCTCGGGCAAACTGGTCAACCCCAAAGAGGTGCTTACCGCCAGCCAGCGCCAGCGCCTGGAAAAAGCCCAGCAAAGCGACCAGACCCTCTACATCCGCTCACCGGACGAAATCAATGACCCAGCCAGCCGCCCCACCCAGAGCGGCGAGCTGACCTGGCGCTTTCACATGGACAACACCCGCGACGTGGCCTTTGCCGCCTCCAAGGCCTTTGTGCTGGACGCCGCCCGTATCCAACTGCCCGGTAAAAAGCAAGCCCTGGCCATGTCCGCCTACCCCATAGAGGGGGTGGGCAAGGACAAGTGGGACAGGTCCACCCAGTACCTCAAAGGAGCGGTGGAACACTTCTCCCAGTGGTATACCTACCCCTGGCCGGTAGCGGTCAACCTGGGGGGCCACGGCGCCGGCATGGAATACCCCGGCATCGTCTTTGACGGCATGGACGACAGCGGTAGCCTGCTGTTCTGGATCACCGCCCACGAGATAGGCCACAGCTGGTTCCCGATGATCGTCGGCTCCAACGAACGCCGCCACGCCTTTATGGACGAGGCCTTCAATACCTTTATCGACGTCTACTTCTCCGACGCCTTCAACGGCGGCGAATTCGCCCCCAAAAGAGACAGCGAATACGCCCCCGGCGGCGGCAACCCGGTGGACGAAATTCTGCCCATCTTGGCCGACCAGAACGCCCCAACCCTGATGGCCCCGGCCGACAGCGTGTCCGAGAAATACCGTCACGCCATCAGCTACTTCAAGGGCGCCTTGGGGCTGGTGCTGCTGCGCGAACAAATTTTGGGCCCGGACCGGTTCGACAAGGCCTTTAAGAAATACATCGCCACCTGGGCCTTCAAACACCCCAGCCCCAGCGACTTTTTCAGGATGATGGAAAGCGAAGCCGGGGAAGATCTGGCCTGGTGGTGGCGCGGCTGGTATCTCAATAACTGGCAGCTGGATATGGCCGTCGACAAAGCCGCCTACCAGGATGCCGACCCGGCCAAGGGCCTGAAGGTAACCTTCTGCGCCCACCAGCCACTGGTGATGCCCGCCAAGGTGCGGGTGGACTACCAGGACGGCAGCCACCAGGATATCCGCCTGCCGGTGGAGGCCTGGCGCCAACAGGGCAAACCCACAGTGCTGCTGCCCACCACCAAGGCGGTGGCTAAAATCACCCTGGACCCGGACCACCAGATTCCCGACGGCAACAGGGCCAACAACAGCCTTATCTTCTGATGGGAGATGTTGATAAAAGAAGGGCGGCCTGGGCTGCCCTTCTTTTATTACACGCTTTCATGGCTTGGTGACGGCAGCTTCCGTTTTGCCACCAGCATTAGCGATGGTGGCAGCTACAAGGTGACGGTCAAGACCCAGCCCAACACTCAGAGCTGTGTGGTCGACAGCGCCAGCGGCATCAGCCACAATGTCACCAACAGCGATCAGAGCCTAAACAGCTCAGGGTCCCTGTACCTTTACTGACCTGCTAGACAACGTCGGTGAAAAGAAAAAGGAGGCTAAGGCCTCCTTTTTTCTTTTTCCATCACGAGACATCTTCACCAAAGCCCTGGCCCTGGCCGAGGATTTACTTTAGGGCCCGTTACACCTGGCTGATGCCGTTACGGTCATGGCGCTTTTGCTGGTAGAGGGCCCATTTTCCCTTATTGCTCTTGGGCAAAGCCTTCAAAGTGCGGCACCTGGCCGTGCTGCTTAAGGGGCCGGTTGCCGCTCAGGCGGCGAAGGCGCACGTGAAACACCGGGGTGAGGGCCAGCCCGAACAGGGTTACCCCAATCATGCCCAGCCGCCCTGAGCCGGCAAACAAAAAAGGCCCGGTGCTGAGCACAGGGCCTTTTTTGTTGGAGCAGGAACCGGGAAAAATCAGTTCATGCCGTATTTTTTCAGCTTCTTACGCAGGGTGCCACGGTTGATGCCCAGCATGTTGGCAGCCTTGGTCTGGTTGCCACGGGTGTAGGTCATCACTACGTCCAGCAGGGGGGCTTCCACTTCGCTCAGCACCATCTCATAAAGTTCGGTTACTTCTTCGCCGTCCAGCTGGGAGAAGTAGTTCTGGAGCGCTTGACGTACGGAATCACGCAGGGGCTGGGGATTGCCGGTCTTGGGGCTAACGGCAGTCAGAGACTTGGAAACATCAGTCGTCATGTTGGAGTCAAACATAGTCGTAACGCTCTTGGTTGTTATCTTGAAAACTACAGAGAACGGAAATAGTGCCGCAACGCATCAAGCTGCGTCTGGGCGTCCGTCAATGCATAAAAAGCCCGGCGAAATTCGCCTTCCATATCATGGGACGCCAGATACCAACCCACATGCTTGCGGGCGATCTGGGCGCCTTTAAACTCGCCATAAAATCCGTGCAGGGCCGCTACGTGGCCAAGCAGGATGGACTCCTGTTCCTGGAGGCTGGGTCCGGCAAGGTGCCGGCCTGTCGCCAGGAAATGGGCCGTTTCACGGAACAGCCAGGGACGGCCCTGGGCTCCACGGCCAATCATGATGGCGTCGGCACCGGTCTGGTCGAGGACCCATTTGGCCTTTTCCACACTGGTGATGTCGCCATTGGCCACCACGGGCATGTCCACTGCCCTCTTGATGGCCTTGATGGTGTCGAACTCGGCCTCGCCCTTGAACATGCAGGAGCGGGTCCGGCCGTGCACGGCCAGGGACTGGATACCGCAGCGTTCGGCGATCTTGGCGATCGCCACGCCGTTGCGGTTGTCCGTATCCCAACCGGTGCGGATCTTCAGGGTCACGGGGACATCCACCGCCGACACCACCGCCTTGAGGATGGCCTCCACCTGGTCGGGGAACTGCAGCAGCGCAGAACCTGCGAGCTTCTTGTTCACCTTCTTGGCGGGACACCCCATGTTGATGTCGATCACCTGGGCACCGCCGGCCACATTGAAGCGAGCGGCGTCGGCCATCAGCTCCGGCTCGCTGCCGGCGATCTGCACGGCACGAATACCGGCTTCATCGCCGTGCAACATCCTGAACTTGGACTTCTCCGACTGCCACACCTCGGGGTTGGCAGACAGCATTTCGGACACCGCCATACCGGCACCCATCCGCAGGCAAAGCTCACGGAACGGCTGATCGGTGACGCCAGCCATGGGCGCCAGGATCAGGGGCACATCCAGTTTGTAAGGACCGATTTGCATGAACCCGGGAAGCCATATGCACAGGGCCGCGTAGTTTACGCATTTATGACCGATCTGAAAAGGTCACAAATTGACCGAAAGCGGTTTTTTGCTGTGCACTTGGCAAATCCCGGGCTGATGCAGTTCTTGCGGGAAATTTCAACCCTTGATGCCGCTGATCCGGCACCATTCTTCACGGCTGACCACGGGGTCCACCTGGCATAGCTCGCCATAGTACTGGGCCAGGGCCTCGGCTTGCATGTCGAGAATGCCGGACAGGGCGATGGCGCCGCCGGGCTTGAGGTAGCCTAGGATGATGTCCCTAAGCTCTCGCAGCGGGCCGGCCAGGATGTTGGCCACCACCAGGTCTGCTTCCAGGCCCTGGGGCTGGTCTTTGGGCAGGTACAGCTCCAGGCGGTCGGCCACGCCGTTGCGCTCGGCGTTGTCACGGCTGGCCAGTATCGCTTGTGGGTCGATGTCGACACCTATGACCCGGGCGGCCCCCAGTTTCAGGGCGGCGATGGCCAAAATGCCGGAGCCGCAGCCAAAGTCCACCACCGTCTTACCTTCCAGGTCCTGGCCGTCCAGCCATTCCAGGCACAGGGCCGTAGTGGGGTGGGTACCGGTACCGAAGGCCAGGCCGGGGTCGAGCATGACGTTGACCGCGCTCGGGTCCGGCACGTCACGCCAGGACGGGCAGATCCACAGGCGCTTGCCGAACTGCATGGGGTGGAAGTTGTCCATCCAGGCCCGTTCCCAGTCCTTGTCTTCCAGGGCTTCCACCTTCAGCGGCGCCGCTTCACCCAGCACAGAGCGGATAAGGGCCTGGGCCTGGGTGGTGTCGGTGTCGGCGGTGAACAGGGCCATCACGTCGGTGTCGCCCCAGAGGCGGGTTTCCCCGGGCAGGGGTTCGAACACGGGGGTGTCTTGGGCGTCCATGAAGGTGATGGAAAGAGCGCCCTGCTCCATCAGCATATCGCCCAGTTTTTCTGCCACTTGGGCTGTGGTGTTGGTGCGCACCTGGATCCAGGCCATGTTCAATCTCCCAATTCGCGCGGAACACACAAGTCTATCATGAGTCATACTCACTGAGGCGTACGCCTCTACACCCACCTCAAACCAGGAGGAACCTGAAGATGTCGGACAACCACAGCCTTTATACCGAGTTCCCCAACCACGTAGACCGCATTCAGGAGCTCAAGTCCATCCAACCCGACTTTGCCCGAACCGCCGCCGAGTACCATAAGCTGGACCACCAGATAAAGGGGTTGCACATGCGCGACCAACCTGTGGATGACCAGACCATGAAAGGGCTCAAGCTCAAACGAGCGCAACTCAAAGACGAGCTGTATAACTGGCTCTGCCGCTAAGCACGTCTTTTCACGTTTTCCCTCTCTAACCCATTTGTCCTAGCCCATCGGGCTAGGACAGGGCTGGCGGATGTAGAAAAAAGGTTAATTTCGCGCCAGAATGGACCCCTCAAGGACGTCCGCGATGCGTACCTACAAATGCTAAGAACACCACATTGAAGTGGGGTACTGACGACACTTTGGGGTAGTCATGGAAGAATTTCGCAAACTGATCGTGCTCGCCAACCGCGAGCCGCCGGGCAATTTGCCCCTTTTGGCACAATCACTTGGCTTTAGCGTTGAAGTGGTAAGGGATGATATCCAGGCCGTAGAAAAGCTGGAAGACAGCTGCCTGCTGGCCATTCCCTTCAGCGGCTTGCGCCTGGACAAACACGGCTTGCCCGCCACGGTGCGCCAGGCCATGCAGCTGTCACCTATCTTCCTGTACCAGGTGGAAAGCCGGCTGGTGGATCCCCGTACCGCCCTGATGTTGGGCATACGTGGCCTTATCTACCGGGACGAGCAGCTCGACCAGGTGCTGTTGGCGGTGAAACTGCTGATGCGTGGCCAGCTCTACTTTGACCGGGCCCTGTTGTCGGCCATGGTCGACGACATGCTGCGCCAGCGCCAGGCCCAAGGGGTGGAGCAGGCCGACATGTCGGCCATGATGTCTCTGACCCGCCAGGAAAGGCGCATCATAGAGCTGGTGGGGGAAGGGGCGCGCAATAAAGAGATCGCCTACAACCTCAACATCAGCGCCCACACCGTCAAAGCGCACCTGTCTTCCATTTTCCGCAAGACTCAGTCGCGCAACCGGGTGGAACTGCTGCGCTGGGCGCAGCAGCTGTCACGGGGCCAGAAGATGATGGCTTAACCTGGCTGGGCGTCAGCCCGCCAGTATCCCTTGTTTATCCCTTGCTCGATGAGGCCGGCAAGGGCGGCTTCCATTGCCTGTTTGACACAGAATTGCACCGGTTCGTTGGTGGTGTAGCCGGCCTCGGCTTCCGCCAGGCGGTTGAGGCTGACATAGCGGAACAGCCCGGCCCGCAGTTCCTGGGACAACACCTTCTTGCTGGCCGACACCGACAGCAGCACCCGGCCGCTGTGCACGTCCACCGCCCTCAGGTATACCGACACCTGGTCCTCCCGGTAGAGCTCGGAGGCCCCTATGCCGTAGTACTCCAGGCCAAGGCCGCCGGTGCTGAGGTTGGTCTCGTAACTGATGATGCCCCCCTCGAAGATCAAGCGAGACTCCTGCAGGCTGGGCAGTTCCTGGCCCTTTTGCTGGGCGGCGGAGACGATTTTTCGCTCGGTCAGCAGGTTTTGCAGGCCTTCCCGCTCCATGGGGCTGAACCAGCCCGAGTCCAGTAGTAGCTGCACCAACATGGAGGTACCGCCCTGGGTGACGGCGGTGGAGAAGGAGCTGACGTTGGCCTGGGGCTTGTATTGGCCGGTCTGGTCGCGAAAGGCGTACACCGACACCGGTATGGGGTGGCGCGGCTTGGGCGCCGTCTGCAGCTGACCCATCAGCGACGACGGAGCGTCAATTTCGGCCGGGGTCAGGTTGAACTGGGGTTTGTCGAAGGCGGCGCAGCCGCCCAGCAGCACCAGGGCTGCCAGCATCAAAATGCGCATATTCACCCCACAGACGGCATGGTAATGACGGTGACCTCGCCTGTGGTGAGGTTGGTGATGGTCACCACCACACCGGCACCTTCGCCGCCGCTCACTTCGATGCGGTATTCACCGGTGTCATAGACCCCTTCGGTCAACTCGCCGTCGGCGATACGCCGGGTCAGGGAGTTGATGATGTTGCGCTCAAGGGCGGCCCGGAACTGGTCGACGAAGCTGGTCTTCTCGGTGGGAGCGGTGTGGTCGTTCTGGCTTTGGGCCTTGCTGAGCAGGAAGCTGCCGTTCAGGGGGTTGCCCCCGAAACTGGGGTTGATGGGGGTGTAGACCAGCTCGGTGGCAGCGGCGCCGCCCCCCCAGAGCAGGGCCAGTAAAGCGATTTTTTTCATGGTTTTACAATCCTTGTTCCAATCCTTCCCCGGTCATGATCCGGGCCTGGATCTCCGCCAGCTCGCCCACGGCCATCAGGGTGGCCTGTTCGGCCTTTTCCTTGATGTTGTTGTAGCGGCGGCCGAAGTAGGTGGCGTAAATCTTCTTCTGGTTCATCTCGACCCAGAGGTAGGTGCCGGCCTGGGGGTAGACCTGTTCATAGATCACCACCGAAATGCCCTCTGTTTGCGGCATGTCGCGCCAGTAGCCGGAAAAATAAAAAGCGAAGTCTTTGCCGAAGCGGGTCAGGGTGCGGTCCAGCACCAGGCCGGACAGTTCTATCTCCGCCGCCTTGGCAGGGACGGAAGTCAGTAGCAGCAGTAGCAGTAGCCAAAGGGTCTTCATGGGAATAAAGGGCGGCCCAAGGCCGCCCCTTTCACTCAGTTTTGGCTGATGGTAGCGGTGTTGTAGTCGCCTACCTGGGTAACGGCCATGACGTTACCGCTGCTGGCTTGGGCGCCAAACACCAGGTTGTCGTTACCGCTCTGGGTGATGCTGACACCACCGCCGGTGCCGGTTACGGCAAAGGCGCCGCCACCGATACCGCCTACCAGGTTGCCGTTGCCGTCTTGGCTGACGTCGATCAGGTTCTGGTTGCCAGCCACCAGCAGGTCAACCAGGTTCAGGTCGCCGTTTTGGGCCAGGGCCAGTTCATTGCCATTGCCTTCGCCGGTCAGGGCCACGGCGTTGGCCGCACCGTCTTGGTTCACATCAACGAAGTTCTGGTCACCGGTGAAGGCAACATAGGCGTAGTTGTCGTCCCCTTCCTGCACCACTTCGGCGTAGTTGGCCGCGCCGTCCAGGCCGATACCGGCGTAGTTGGCGTCGCCACGGGTAACGATGGTGGCCTCGTTGCGGTTGCCCAGCACCAGGGCTTCGGCTTCGTTCAGATCGCCGTACTGGTTGATGCTGATGTTGTGGCTGTCGCCGTCGGTGGCTACAAAGCTGTAGTTCTCGTCGCCGCGCTGTTGGATGTCGATGAGCACGTCGTTACCCACCAGGCCGTAGGGGGCCTCGATGAGGTTGGCGTCGCCGCGCTGGTCGGCCAGCACCACGTTGTCGTCACCCACCACAGGTTGCAGCAGGAATTGGTTGGCATTGCCGTCCTGGTAGGCGTCCAGCAGGTTGTTGTTGCCATCCACGTCACGGGCGATGAAGACGTTGCTGGCCCCTTCCTGCTGGATGTAGGCGCTGTTGTCGTTGCCGGTCAGGCCTACCACGCCACCGACGTTGGCGGTGCCCCGCTGTTCGACTTCCATGCTGTTGTTGTCACCCAGCACGTTCATCAGGCCAGACTCCTGGCCATCGCCTTCCTGGTAGCTTTCCAGGCTGTTGCCGTTGCCGCTGAAGCTGGCGTTGGTCCAGTTGCTATCCCCCAGTTGGGTCTGCACGGCGCTGTTGTTGTCGCCGACGAACTCGGTGGTGGACTCGTTCATGCCGCCATTTTGCAGCACTGTCATGCTGTTGCCGTTGCCGACTATGGTGCCGTCGGCCTGGTTGAAGAAGTCGCTCTGGGTGACTTCCACCTGGTTGTCTTCACCGTCCACGGACACGTCGGTGATGTGCCAGTCGTCGTTCTGGATAACGGTGATGACGTTGCCGCTGCCGGTGCTCTGGGCATAGGCCTCGTTCCAGACACCGGCTTGGTTGACGCTGGTATCGTTCAGTTCACCGTCCTGGGTGACCAGGGCGATATGCAAGGACCCGTCCTGACTGACGGTGGCGGTGTTCCCTTCCAGAACGCCGGCAGCGGAGGTTTGGCTGATCACCGCTTCATTGCTGGCAGCCATAGCACCTGAGCTCAGAACCATGCCGATGGCCAGGCCCAGCAGGTGTTTGCGGGTGTAAAGCGAACGCATTAAAGACTCTCCCTATCGTTAATATTGCAGGACGGTGATCTCCGCCCCACTACCAAGCTGCTCAATGGCGAAGCCACTCTGGCCCCACTGACCCAGCGTAATGATGTTGTCGCTGCCCAACTGGCTGACCTGGGCTTGGTTTTGTTTGCCAAACTGCATGATGGTGGCGCTGTTGTGGCTGCCAAGCTGGGTCAGGTTGATGCTGTTCTCGTCCCCTTCCTGCGCCAGGGCCGCCAGGTTGCCCTGACCGACCTGGGTGATGGTGGCCAGGTTGCCCTGCCCCAATTGGCTGAGGTTGGCGAGGTTGTTCAGCTGCTGGCGCTCGATGAGGGCGGCCAGGGTGGGACTCAGGCTGGGGTCTCCCAGCAGGGGGTCGGCGGCCCAGAGACTGGGGCTAAGGCCCAACAGCAGCGCGCCGGCCAACATGGATTTCCTGGTCACTGCAACTCCTTCCTTGGCGTTTCTTGCGAATGTAATAGAAGGCCAGCCTAGAGCAGTGAGGGGTATAAACAATCGGAACAATGGCTGATATTTTCGGTCACGACAGCGTCACACTCCCCTTACACATCGATAATTATCAACAACTTGCGAATGTTAAGAACTGGTTACACCCCACAGAGCACTAGCCCGAATGGGTGTAAAAGGGGCCAGGGGGGAGGCAGGAAGCCGGCCACGTGGTAAGCAGAAAAGGGTGCCTCAGGCACTTGCAACCACAGCCCATTGACAAGGAATTATCATGAGTCAGAAACACCTGCTCGCCCTGGCCGTTACCACGGCCCTGTTTGGCGCCGGTGCGGTCCAGGCCGAGCCGAAGGAAGAGCCCGTCCCTGCTGCCGCCAGCGATTCGCTGCTGGTGATCTTCAAGCCCGGTGTCGATCGCACCGAGCGGCTGGCCACCATCAACAGCGCCGGCGCCAGCCTGCGCAGCCTGGACGCCAGCGGCCGCGACCTGCGCTACAAGCATGTGGCGGGCGGCCGCCTGGCCAAGGTCATGGTGCCCCAAGGGGCCGACCGTGACGCCATCCTCAAAAAACTGAGCCAAGACCCGGCCATTGCCGTGGCAGAGCCCAACTACACCCTGCACATCAACGCCACCCCTGATGACCCCCGTTACAACGACCAGTGGGGCCTGAACAACACCGGCCAAACCGGCGGCACACCGGATGCCGACATCGACGCCCCCGAGGCCTGGGACATCAGCACCGGCTCCCATGACGTCATCGTCGGTGTTATCGACACCGGCATCGACTACAGCCACCCGGATCTGGCCGGCAACGTTTGGACCAACCCCGGCGAAATCCCCGGTAACGGCATCGATGATGACGGTAACGGTTACGTAGACGACGTGCACGGTATCTCCTCCTTCGCCGACTCAGGCGACCCCATGGACGACCAGGGCCACGGCACCCATGTGTCCGGCACCATAGGCGCCAAGACCAACAACGCCACCGGTGTGGCCGGGGTGAACTGGGACGTGAGCATAGCGGCCTGTAAGTTTCTGGACTCCGAAGGTTACGGCTCTACCGCCGATGCCATCGAGTGTCTGGACTACTTCACCGATCTCAAGCTCAACCACGGCGTCAACATCCGCGCCACCAACAACTCCTGGGGCGGCGGCGCCTACTCTGACGCCCTCAAGGCGGCCATTGAAACTGCCGGCGACGCCGGTATCCTGTTTGTGGTGGCGGCCGGTAACGCCGGCTCCGACCTGGACGCCAGCCCCGGCTACCCGGCCAGCTACGACTCCGACGCCGTACTGGCGGTAGCCTCTACCGACCATAACGACGCCATGTCCGGCTTCTCCAGCTACGGTGCCACCACCGTCGACCTGGGCGCCCCCGGTTCCGACATCCTGTCCACCTACCCCGGCGGTGGCTATGCCACGGCGTCCGGTACCTCCATGGCTACCCCCCACGTCACCGGCGTGGCCGCCCTGGTATGGTCGGTCAACCCGGACCTGAGCATCGGCGAGATGAAACAACTGCTGATGGACAGCGGTGACAGCCTGCCGGCCCTGGACGGCAAAACCCTGTCCGGCAAGCGCCTCAACGCCAAAAACGCCCTGGATGCCGCCGACCCGACTCCGGGCTTCAAACTGGGCGTCATGCCCGGCAGCGGTGAAATCGTGGCAGGGGAAAGCGCCAGCTTCGAGATCACCGTCGGCAGCATCTCCGATTGGGAAGGTGACGTGACCCTGAGCCTGACCACCGATCCGGCCCTGGAAGGCGCCAGCCTGTCGGCCAGCACCGCCCAGCCCGGTGACGTGGTGACCCTGACCGTGGACACCACAGCCGAAACCCCCTGGGGCAGCTACAACCTGACCGTCAGCGGTGACAACGGCGAAATGCAAAAAGAGGTGGCAGTGAGCCTGTCCATCCTGCCCCAGGGCCTGGAGGACTTCCCATTCAGCAACGCCAACCCGGTCGCCATCCCGGACAACAGCCCGGAAGGCATCCAAAGCACCATTGATGTGGCCGACGCGGGCACCGTCTTTGGCGTCGATGTGGGCGTGAACATCAGCCACACCTGGGTGGGCGATCTGATCGTGACCCTGGTCTCGCCCAGCGGTACCGAGAAGGTCCTGGCCAGCCGCAGCGGCGGCAGCGCCGACGACCTGGTACAAAACTGGAACGTGGCCAGCTTCAACGGTGAAGAAATGCAGGGCACCTGGACCCTGGTGGTCTCCGACAACGCCAATGCCGACACCGGTACCCTCAACAGCTGGGATCTGAACATCACCGCCCTGGGCGGCGACACCGGTCCCCGTGCGCCTGTGGCCGGCTTCAGCGCCGCCGTCAGCGGCCTGGACGTGGTCTTTACCGACAGCTCCACCGACCGTGATGACGACATCACCAGTTGGGCCTGGGACTTTGGTGACGGCACCAGTTCGGTAGAAGCCAGCCCCAGCCACAGCTACGCTGCCGCCGGCACCTACACCGTGACCCTGACCGTGACCGACGCCACCGGCCTGACCGGTTCCAGCAGCCAGAGCGTTACCGTTAGCGACAGCACCATCGAGCTGAGCCTGAAGCGGGCCTATCTGTCCCGCACCGGCCAGGCCCTGGTGGACCTGCGCTGGGACGGCGCCGCCGGTGAGTTGGTTGACCTGTACCGCGACGGTGTGCTGGTGGACAGCATCGACAACAACGGCCGCTACCGTGACCGCTTCGTTGCTACCGCCGACAGCGTCAGCTACAGCCTCTGCCAGGCTGGTACCGACAACTGCTCGGCACCGCTGACCGTCGACTTCTAACCTGTTCCATCCTCGTTACTGGCAGCCTCCGGGCTGCCTTTTTTGTGCCTTTTGCACAATGGCTGCACTTTTACGCAAGCTAAGGCTAATTTGCCTAAAATTCAGTCATCTCCTGTTTTGCGTTGCCGTGGCAGCTTGAGCTGCATTCTGAGGAGATTGACATCAGCGACCCCCACGCCGCCGACCAGATACTGAGCGATGAGGAACTGGCCTTCCTTGGTGAGCTGTATCGACCCCAGCGCCGCCCCTTTCGGTGGCACCTGTTGCTGTATTGGCTGGCGTTGTTGATCGCTGCCCTGGCCCTGTTCTGCTATGCCTTCAATCGCTATAGCCTGGCCATAGACCACAGCGCCGCCCGCCAGGGCCAATTGCTCTACACCCAACTGCCAAGCCCGGCAGTAGTGAACGCCAGCCAAGGCCTTCCCCCCGGCAGCATAGTGGCGTTTTTTGACGAACAATGGGTGGCCTGCACCCCCCTGGAGGACGGATGGCAATGCCAAGATTTGCCACTGCCCTGACGGTGGCGGCAGTGATTTTGATTGGTGCCTTCCTGGCCGGGCGCCTGCTGGCCCAGCTACGCCCCCTGTGGCTTATCGAAGGCCATTGGCAGGGTACCTACTACCAGCAGGTGGACAAACAGCAGGTGCGTATGGACTACCGGCTCCATACCCAGGGCAAGCACATCCTGGCCAAGGCCTCCTTCAGGGACCAGCAGGGCCAGTCCCTGGGTAACCTGGACATGGATCTGTTGTATCTGGGCAAAACCCCGGACACCGGCCGCAACCTCTTTAGCCTGGAAAATCCCCCAGCCGATGCCGAATACCGGGTCGACTACAGTTTGCGCCTGCCCTACATACTGATGCTGGACAAAGACCACTACTTCGTCCTGCAACGGATGAACCAGGGGTTTATCGGCACCGTCTTCCACCGCACCGAGCCGCCACCGGAAGAAGGGCAATGAAAAAGCCGCCCCGAGGGCGGCTTTTTTCAGCTCTTCTTGGCCAGATACCAGAGGCAGAACAACAGGCCGGCGCTGCCAAGCCAGGGGGCCAGGGCAAAGCCTTGCAGGTAGGGCACCTGGCCGGGCAGGCTGACCGCCAGTATGGCCACCACCACCCCCATCAGGGCTTCACCCGTGATAAGGCCAGAGGCCAGCAACAGGCCCTTACCTTCGGCTTCATGGGTGCCGCGCTTCTTCTGTTGCCAGTGAGCCAACAGGCCGCCCAGGAAAATCGGCACCGACAGGCCCAGGGGCAGGTATACCCCCACCGCCACCGCCAGTACCGGGAAGCGGAAGCTGGCGCCGCGCTTTTTCTGGATTTCATCGAGGATGATCAGCACCACCGCCAGGGCAAAGCCGATGTAGATGTAGGTCCACTCGATGCCGGCACCGAAGATGCCGGTGGAAAGGTCACGCATCAACCCGGCCTGGGGCGCAGACAGGGGGGTGGCGTCGGGGTTGACCGGGCTGGGCCGGCCTATGCCGTAGCCTCGGTCCAGGATATCCAGCACCCAGGGAATGGCCGCAGCGGCAGCTGCCACACCGACCACCTGGAACACCTGCTGGCGCCAGGGAGTGGCGCCTACCATATGGCCACACTTGAGATCCTGCATGTTGTCACCGGCGATGGCCGCCGCCGAACAGATCATGCCGGCCAGGTAAATCACCGCTATGGGTCCCAGGGTTCCGGCCAGGCCTTCGTTGCCCATCAGTTGCAGCAAAATCAGCGCCGAGACGATAACGGTAGCGATGGTCACGCCGCTGATGGGGTTGTTGGAGGAGCCCACCAGACCGGCCATGTAGCCGGCCACCGAGGCAAACACGAAGCCGAACACCAGCATCAGTACCGTCATCACCGCCGCTATCCAGTAACGCTCGCTGTACTCACCAAGGGCGTTGAGGAACAGGAAGTACAGGGGGATAACGGACACCAGTATCATCAGCCCCACATAGGGGATGGGAATGTCGAACTCGGTGCGCAGCACCTTGCCGGCATTGGTCTTGGACTCGCGATAGGCATGCAGGGAGGCTTTCACCCCCTGCCACAGGGGTTTGGCCAGGGTAATAAGGGACCAAAGGCCACCCACCATCATGGCACCGACGCCGATCCGGCGGCATTGCTGCCAGGAAGCACCGGCCAGGGCTTCCCAGTCCTGGGCGCTCCAATCGGCCATGGCACTGCTGACCCCGGCCAGTTGTGCCAGCTCGTCGCCGTTAAGAGCCCAGTTCAGGGGCACGCCGATCAGGGTGCCGATCACCCCGCCCATAAACACCAGGGTGGCGATGTTAAGGCCGACGATATACCCCACCCCCAGCAGTGCCGGGCTCAGGGTGATATCACCGGTGAACAGCCACTTGCCGGCAAAGAAGCTCTTGGTGGCGGCAACGCCGCCGGACAACACCCCAAGGCCTGCTTCCAACAGTTTGATGGCGCCGCCAATGCCGGCCGCCTGCAACAGGCTCTTAAAGCCTTGCTTGGCTTCCGGGCTTGGTTTCCATTCCGGGTGATCCTTGTCGGTTTCGATGCCGCCGGTTTTCAACACCTGGGCTGTGGCCACCCCTTCCGGGAAGGCCAGCTTGGCCTCCACGATCAGCGCCCGGCGCAGGGGTATGGTAAAGGCTACCCCCAGCACGCCGCCGAGGATGGCGATAGTGACCATGGGCCCCCATTCGTAACCAGCCCAGGCCTTCATCATCACCAGCGCCGGCAGGGTAAAGATAATACCGGCCGCCAGGGACTCGCCGGCGGAGGCGGCGGTCTGCACCATGTTGTTTTCCAGAATGCTGGAGCGGCGGAACAGCCGCAGCAAGCCCATGGAGGTGGCAGCGGCGGGAATAGATGCCGAGACGGTCAGCCCCACCAGCAGCCCTATGTAGGCGTTGGCGGCGGCCAGTACGGCGGAAAGAAAGGCGCCCAGCAGCAGGGCCTTGACGGTCAGCTCCTGCAAGTTACGTTCGGGCGACACCAGGGGTTGGTCAGCCATCGAGATCTCCTTATTGAATGGCCAATACCTTATTCCGTTGTTAATCAAAAGAAAACGCCGGCTATCGCCGGCGTCTTACTGGTTGGCCTGTCAGCCTTGCCCTTCCAGGGCTTTGAGCTTCTTCTCCAGGTAGTGGATGTTGGTACCACCGTTGTAGAAGTTCTCGTCTTTCATGATCAGCTTGTGCAGCTCGGTGTTGGTCTTGATACCGTCCACCACCAGCTCATGCAGGGCGTTCTGCATGCGGGCGATAGCCACGTCGCGGTTCTCGCCGTAGCAGATCAGTTTGCCGATCATCGAATCGTAGTTCGGCGGCACCTTGTACTCGGCGTAGATGTGGCTGTCCCAGCGCACACCCAGGCCACCCGGGGAATGGAAACGGGTGATCTTGCCGGGGCTGGGGATAAAGGTGCGCGGATCTTCGGCGTTGATACGGCATTCGATGGCATGGCCACGAATAACCACGTCGGCCTGGCTGATGGACAGGGGCTGGCCGGCGGCGATGCGCAGCTGCTCCTTGATCAGATCCACACCTGTGACCATCTCGGTAACCGGGTGCTCCACCTGGATACGGGTGTTCATCTCGATGAAATAGAACTCGCCGTTCTCATAGAGGAACTCGAAGGTACCGGCGCCACGGTAGCCGATCTCCACACAGGCACGGGCACAACGTTCGCCGATGGCCTTACGCATGGACTCGGTGATGCCGGGAGCCGGCGCCTCTTCCACCACTTTCTGGTGGCGGCGCTGCATGGAGCAGTCGCGCTCACCCAGGTGGATGGCGTTACCCTGGCCGTCGGCCAGCACCTGGATCTCGATATGGCGCGGGTTCTCGAGGAACTTCTCCATATAGACTTCCGGGTTGCCGAAGGCGGCCTTGGCTTCGGCCTGGGTGGTGGCAATGGCGCTGACCAGTTCAGCTTCACTGCGCACCACGCGCATGCCACGGCCACCGCCGCCGCCGGAGGCCTTGACGATCACCGGGTAGCCGATGCGCTTGGCAATGGCCTTGTTGCGGGCTTCGTCGTCGGTCAGGGTGCCGTCGGAACCCGGTACGCAGGGTACGCCGGCTTTCTTCATGGCGGAGATGGCAGACACCTTGTCACCCATCAGGCGGATGGTGTCGGCTTTGGGGCCAATGAAGATGAAATCGCTTCTTTCCACCTGCTCGGCGAAGTCGGCGTTCTCGGCCAAAAAGCCATAGCCGGGGTGGATGGCCACGGCATTGGTGACTTCGGCGGCGGCGATGATGGCCGGAATGTTCAGGTAGCTCTGGGGCGACGGGGCCGGCCCGATGCAGATGCTTTCGTCTGCCAGCAGCACATGCTTGAGATCCCGGTCGGCAGTGGAGTGCACTGCGACGGTCTTGATGCCCATCTCGCGGCAGGCGCGCAGTATGCGCAGCGCTATCTCACCACGGTTGGCAATAACCACTTTATCCAACATGGGGCTGTCCTTATTCGATGATAAACAGGGGCTCGTCGAATTCGACGGGCTCACCGTTCTCCACCAGGATGGCTTTGATGGTGCCGGACACTTCGGCTTCGATCTGGTTCATCATCTTCATGGCTTCGATGATGCACAGGGTGTCGCCTTTATTGACCTGCTGGCCCACTTCGGCAAAGGCTTTGGCGCCCGGGCTGGAGGAGCGGTAGAAGGTGCCCACCATGGGAGACTTCTGTACCTGGCCACTGATCTCCGGCTTGGCAGCCGGTGCTGCGGGGGCGGCTGCAGGAGCGGCTGCCGGCGCAGCAGCAGGGGCCGCCATTTGCGGGGCCACGCTGTATTGCATGGGCATCATGGGGGCGCTGCCACCACGGCTGATGCGGACGGACTCTTCACCTTCGGTGATTTCCAGCTCGTTGATACCGGACTCTTCCACCAGTTCGATCAGCTTCTTGATTTTACGAATATCCATAAAAAGGCTTCTCTAATTTTCTGCTTAGTTGATATTGACTGAAAGCCGCTTGGCAGCCGCTTCCAATGCGAATTGGTAACCCTGGGCTCCCAGGCCGCAGATCACCCCCACCGCCTTGTCGGCCAGGTAGGAATGATGGCGAAAGGGTTCGCGGGCATGCACGTTGGACAGATGCACTTCAATAAAGGGAATGGCGACCCCCAACAGGGCGTCCCTTAAGGCAACGGAGCTGTGGGTGAAGGCAGCCGGGTTGATGATGATGAAATCCACCTTGCCCATGGCGTTGTGGATAGCGTCAATCAACTGATGTTCGGCATTGCTCTGGACGTGCTGCAGGGAAATGCCTAGCCGGGTGGCTTGCTGTTCCAGGCCTTGCACTATGTCGGCCAGGGTTTGGTGCCCGTAAACCTCCGGCTCACGCTTGCCGAGAAGGTTAAGATTAGGGCCATTGATGAGCAGTACTGTGGGATTTGCCATAATCTTCCGGAATTTTGCCGTGAACTGTCCGGGAAAAGTTCGGAAACTCTTAGAGATCCGACCAGCTGGGCCGTCATGACCCACTTCCAAGGCATTATATAGAGTCAATAGGAAAAGACAGCAAAATACTGGTCTTATCTCAGCAAAGTTCCGGTGATTTCAGACATATGCACTGACACAGAGGTGGCAGTTCAGAGCGCTTTGACAGGCCTTGGCGAAGAAGCCGAAGAGAATGGGAAGGTTAGCCGACGTTGCCGGCCTGATACCGACAAGATACTGAAGAAAACCCGGCCTAAGCCGGGTTTGTCTCAGATAAGCTCGTCCACTTGGGCGATTTTGCCCAGCACCGCATTGATGCGGACCTGGACTGTTTCCAGTTCACCCTTGAGACGAGTGTTTTCCTGGCTCAACGCCTCGGCCCTGCTGGCATACTGGGCCTTCTCGTTACGCACTTCTTCCAGTTCCATCTGCAACAGACCGATTGTATCTACGGCGGCCTGTACTTTGGCTTCCAGTTTTTCCAACAATTCCAACGACATGGTTTCCCCTAAAATCAGTATTGGCGCACGGCAGGCTCTAAGGCCTGCGCCTTGCGGGTGCATTTCTCAAGTGCCACTACCATGACCACTTGAGGAAAGGCACCCGAAACTATTGTAACGTAACGTCCACCACATGAAACAAAGCAAAGATGCGATGACACTCAAGGTCTACACCCATTCCGACGTTGCCCGCCTGGTCAGCCACAGGCCCCTGGAAACCAAGATAGGTGAAGCCCTGACCTTGCTGCCCCAGGGGAACGACCTGGCCCAGCGGCTGGATCAGGCCAAACGCCTGGGGGCCCGCTTCGCCCTGTTGGGGGTGCCGGAAGACCTGGGCCCCAAGGCCAACCTGGGTAAAGGCGGCGCCGAACTGGGCTGGCAGGCCTTTTTAAGCCGGTTCTTGAACCTGCAAAGCCACCCGGACTTTCCCACCCACAGTCTGCTACTGCTCGGCGAACTTGAGCTGAATGATCTGCAAACCCAGGGCGCGGCCCTGTCCAACCAGCGGCCAGAACAACTGGCCCAGCTACGGGAACTGGTAGCGGAAGTGGACCGGCGCCTGGCTCCCCTTATCGAAGCCGTTGCCAGGGCCGGCCTGGTGCCCATCGTTATCGGCGGTGGCCACAACAATGCCTACCCCATCATCAGGGGCGTCAGCCAGGCCCTGGGCCATAGCCTTGGGGTACTGAACCTGGACCCCCACGCCGATTTTCGCCCCATGGAAGGCCGCCATTCGGGCAACGGTTTTCGCTATGCCCAGGCCGAAGGTTACCTGGGCCAGTACCAGGTGCTGGCCATGCACCCCTTTAAGAATTCGGCCGCCAGCCAGCAGGCCTTGAAGGCGGCCGGTTTTGGCACCGTCACCTACCCCGAGCTGTTCGTGCAGCGCAGCCTGACCCTGGACCAGGCCCTGGATCTGCTCTGTGGCCGCCTGAGCGGTTACCCGGCCGGGCTGGAGCTGGACATGGATGTGATCAACCTGCTGCCGGCCAGCGCCTACACCAACACCAGCCTGGCCCTGGCCGACGTGGAATACCTAATCCACCAGGCCAGCCGCCGCCTCAAGCCCCGTTACCTGCACCTTTGCGAAGCGGCACCGGCCCGCCACCCGGCCGGCGAGGCCTTCGGCATGGCCGACTGTGGCCAGGCCCTGGCGGCCATGGTGCTGGCCTTCGTCACCGCCTTTGACGGCCAGGCCAGCACTGGGATTTAAGGTCCGAAATTGGCGAGACGACGGTCAGAACCGCCGTTATGATGGAGCCTTGACCTAGGAGGCTCCATGCCACGCCGTTACCTTCCCGAACTGCTGTTACTGGCCGCGCTCTGGGGCGCATCCTTCCTGTTTATGCGCGTCTCGGCACCGGAGTTCGGTCCGGTACCGCTGATTGAACTGCGGGTGGCCATCGCCGGCCTGGTGCTGCTGCCTCTGCTGTGGGCCAGGGGCCAACTGGGGCAGCTGAAAACCCATGCCCGCGCCCTGGCGGTGGTGGGCCTGGCCAACTCGGCCCTGCCTTTTACCCTCTTTGCCTTTGCCACCCTGTTTTTGACCGCCGGCCTGACCGCCATTCTCAATTCCACGGCGCCCCTGTGGACAGCCCTGGTGGCCTTTGCCCTGTGGCGTGAAAGCCTGAGCCCGCAAAGGCTGGTGGGGATATTGGTGGGTTTTGCCGGGGTGGTGATCCTGGTTTGGCACAAGCTGTCGGCAGTGGATGCCCTCTGGGCCATAGGGGCCTGCCTGCTGGCCAGCCTCAGCTACGGCTTTGCCGCGAACTACAGCAAACACAAACTGGCTGGGGTGCCGCCCCTGGTCAGCACCGTCGGTAGCCAGTTTGCCGCCGCCCTGATGCTGTTGCCTCTGGCCTGCTATTACTGGCCAGAAGGGACCATCAGCAACCAGGCCTGGCTGGCCGCCCTGGCCTTGGGCATTGCCTGTACCGGCCTGGCCTACCTGCTGTTCTTCCGCCTTATCGCCCATGTGGGGGCCAGCAACGCCATCATGGTGACTTTCCTGATCCCGGTGTTCGGCAATCTCTGGGGCGCCCTCTTCCTGGGTGAACACCTGACCCTGACCATGCTGGTCGGCGGCCTGGTGATCCTGGCCGGTATCGCCATCTCTCTGGGGCTGGTGCGCCGCGCCGCCCTGTCCCAAGCCTCCTGATCTCCCGGCCGGGTCCATACCCGGCCAAAAAACGCCATTTTTTTGACGTAAAGCACGTTCACAGTGCCAAAACTGCGTCTATAATAGGCACCAATCTAGGCATCAAGCTAAATAAAAAACACATATAAGCCTAGATCCCGCACTCACTGATGGGACTGCTGTACCTGCCTGGGGTCTACCAGGTGTTTGCCGTAATTTATGGAAGAGGGAGTCGTACTGTCATGGACAGTTACAACGATTTGCACCGGTTTGCCCAAAAAACCGGTGAGCACGAGCTTGCCTTTCAAAGCTTCAATACCCATCACGACGTCCGTTTCAGCTCCCAATGGGTGCTGCTCAACGACATTGCAAGCCTGGACAAAGCCCACCCCCAGCGCCATAGCGGTGCCCCCCAGGGTGTGTGGCCAAGCCGGGCCCCGGTCCAGGCGGTAACGCCGGCCCAGGCCAATCCAGCCCCCAAAGAGGAGAGCAGCGCCCTGCGTGACCTGCTGCGACAGGTGAGCGCATGAACCTGGTCTACTTCCACTCTCCCAAGGGCGGCGTCGGCAAGACCACCTTGGTGGCTAACCTTGCCTTCGCCTTACAGCGCCTGGGCCACCAGGTGGTGGTACTGGATCTGGACAGCCAAAACGCCCTGCGCCTGCACCTGGGCCTGCCCATGGCCGAGCGCCGGGGCCTGGTGCCGCAACTGCAGCTGGGTGAAGACTGGCGCAACCTGATCATCGAGACCCCCACCGGTGTCGGCCTGCTGCCCTATGGCCAGGCCAGCCGGGAGCAGCGCGACGCCTTCGAGGCGGCCCTGCGCACCCAGCCCGAATGTCTGGAGCTGGGCCTGGGGTCGTTGCTGAGCCAGCCCGGCTGCATTTTGCTGGCAGATCTGCCGTCCGGCCCCAGCCTGGCCCTGGACGCCCTGGCCAGGTTGCCGGCCATGGGCATTGCCACCTTGCTGGCCGACGGTGCCTCCGCCGCCACCCTGCCGCTGATCGGCCAGGACGGCTACCTGGGTGAAGCGGGGGCCCGCCGGGCCCTGTACATCATCAACCAGGTGCATATCCGCAGCCGCCTCAACCGGGATGTGACCGAGTTCTTCCAGCACAAGCTGGGGGCCTCGCTGCTGGGTATGGTGCACAGGGACGAAGCAGTGCCGGAAGCCACCGCCTCGCAAAAGTCCCTGTTCGACTACGCCCCGGCGTCGGCCATCACCCAGGATCTGGAAGACATCGCCCGCAATATCAGCCGCCTGCTGCCGGACGCCTACGCCCACAGCGCCATGAAGTTTTCACTGAGCGATATGTGATGAAACAGGCTAACTCGACCCGTTTTGGGGTCAGGCTGCTCCAGGCCTTGTCGACGCTGGCGCTGGTCCTGATCGTGCTGCTTATCGTCACCACACCTTTGGGCCTGGACCACCAGATGCTGTTCGGCCTGGCCGGTGTGGCCCTGCTGTTGGTGGTTGGCCAGTTTCGTTCCCGCTGGGCCCGGCTGGTACTGATACTGATGAGCGTGGTGATCTCCACCCGTTACCTGTACTGGCGTGCCACCGACACCCTGGTGTTCGACAGCGTGGTGGAAGCCACCCTGGGGGTGGGCTTGTTGCTGGCAGAATGCTACGCCTGGCTGATCCTGGTGCTGGGCTTTTTCCAGACCGCCTGGCCCCTTAACAGGCGCATCGTGCCCTTGCCCAGGGACAGCCGTACCTGGCCGACGGTGGATGTCTATATCCCCACCTACAACGAGAGCCTGGAGATAGTGCAGGACACTGTGCTGGCCGCCCTCAACCTCGATTACCCCAAGGATAAGCTCAAGGTCTACCTGCTGGACGACGGCCGCCGCCCCGAATTCGGCGCCTTTGCCTCGGCGGCGGGGGTGGGTTACATCACCCGCTCCGACAACAACCACGCCAAGGCCGGTAACCTCAACAACGCCCTCAAGCAAACCCACGGCGAGCTGGTCTGCGTGTTCGACTGCGACCACGTGGCCACCCGCATCTTCCTGCAGGCCACTGTGGGGGCCTTTGTGGCCGACCCCAAACTGGCCCTGCTGCAGACGCCGCACTTTTTCTACTCTCCCGATCCGTTCGAGCGCAACCTGGCCGCCGGTGTCGACATGCCCGGGGAAGGGGAGCTGTTCTACGGGCCGGTGCAAAAGGGTAACGACTACTGGAACGCCGCCTTCTTCTGCGGATCCTGCGCCGTTATCCGCCGCAGTGCCCTGGACGAGACCAACGGCTTTGCCGTGGAAACCGTCACCGAAGACGCCCACACCGCCCTGCGCCTGCAACGCAAAGGCTGGAACACCGCCTTCCTGGGGCTGCCCCTGGCGGCGGGGCTGGCCACGGAGCGCCTGGCCCTGCACGTGGGCCAGCGGGCCCGCTGGGCCCGGGGCATGACCCAGATCTTCCGGGTCGACAATCCGCTGCTGGGCAAGGGCCTGAGCTGGCCCCAGCGGCTGTGCTACCTCAACGCCATGCTGCACTTCCAGTTCGCCCTGCCAAGGGTGGTGTTCCTCACCGCCCCCCTGGCCTACCTGCTGTTCGGCCTCAACATCATCGCCGCCTCGCCGGCCCTGATCCTGGCCTACGCGGTGCCGCACCTGTTCCACGCCGTCTACACCAACTCCCTGCTGCAAGGGCGCTTTCGCTACAGCTTCTGGGGAGAGATCTACGAAACGGTGCTGGCTTTTGCCCTGGTCAGGCCGACCCTGGCCACCTTGCTGGACCCCCGCAAGGGCAAGTTCAACGTCACCGAAAAAGGCGGCCTGCTGCGGGATGGTTACTTTGACCACCAGGCGGTGCGGCCGCACCTCTTTGCCCTAGCCATGCTGCTGGCCGGGGTGGTCTGGGGCCTGGTGCGGCTGATCTGGAACGACGTCTTCCAGATCCAGCCCAGCGTGCTGATCCTCAACCTGTTCTGGGCCAGTTTCAGCGCCATTATCCTGCTGGCCGCCATCTCGGTGGCCCGGGAAACCCGCCAGGTGCGCAACACGGTGCGTATCGACATCCGCCTGCCGGCCATATTGCACCTGGCCAACGGCCACACCCTGCGCACCCAGACCCTGAACCTGTCCATGGGCGGCATGCTGCTGGAAAACCCTCTGGGCACCACCCTGGACGACAGCGTGGTGGAAGACATCGAAGTGCGCTTTGACGACAAGGTGCTGCTGTTCCCGGTGTCCGCCATCGCCCTGGGGGAAAAGGGCCTGCGCTTTCGCTTCAAGACCCTGCCGGTGCGCCAGCGCCGGGAATTGGTGCGGGTAGTGATGGGCCGGGCCGACGCCTGGATCCCCGACCGCCCCCACGCCGCCGACAGCCCGGTGCGCTCTTTCTTCAGCGTTACCCGTGCCGTCAGCGGCCTGTTTTCCGGCGAGTCCAAGAACAGCGGCTGGGCCCGTTGGCGCCGCAGCCTCTTTGGCAGCTGGAAGTTCCGCCTGAGCCTGGTGGCAGCCCTGGCCCTGGCCACCTCCATCATCGCCAGCCGGGCCTGGGCCGCCGAGCCCTACCAGCAGCAGATCCGCTTCAAGGACGCCGGGGTGGCCACCGAGATGGTGGTCACCGCCAACGGCAGCAGCAGCGGTATCCACTTTTCCCTGCGCCAGGACGAAATGGCCACCGACGCCAGCCTGGCCCTGTCCCTGCGCTACCCCGAAGCCCAGTTCCCCGAGGGCAGCAACCTGGAAGTGCTGCTCAACGGCCTGCACCTGACCAGCATCCTGCTGGACCCCTTCGGCGGTGACGGCACCGACGCCCAGGTGCCCATTCCCCCGGCCCTGGTGCTGAGCCACAACGACTTGAGTTTTCGCATCACCAACAGGGACAGCGCCTCGTGCAAGCGTGAGCAGGACGACCCCAACAAGGTGCTGATCGACGGCAATTCCAGCCTCAATCTCAGCCTGCTGCGCCTGCCAAGGCCCAACGATCTGGCCGGCTTCCCGGCGCCGTTTTTCGACGAGGGCATCATGGGCCAGGTGGACGTGCCCCTGGTGCTGCCCATGGACCCCAGCCAAGGCCAACTGGAAAGCGGCGCCATGCTGGCCTCCTATTTCGGCCATCTGGCCCAGTTCCGCCATGCCCGCTTCCCGGTGTTCCAGCACAGCCTGCCCACCGCCAACGCCCTGGCCCTGGTCACCGGCAACAACCTGGCCGGCCTCAACCTAGTGCCGCCCCAAGGGCCTGAGCTACGCCTGATCGACAACCCCGCCGCCCCCCTCTACAAGCTGCTGCTGGTGATGGGCCGGGACGACGAGGAGCTGAAAACCGCCGCCCGCTACCTGGTCACCCAGGCCGGCAAACTCAGCGGCGCCAGGGTCCAGGCCCAAACCTTGACCCTGCCACCCCGCCAGCCCTACGACGCCCCCCATTGGGTGGGCAGCCAGGCGCCGGTGACCCTGGGGCAATTGGCCAAACCCGAGGCCCTGGCGGCCAGGGGCCTGTACCACCAAGCCAACGAAGTGAACTTTCGCGCCGCCCCCGACCTGTTCTTGTGGCGGGGCCGGGGCGTGCCCATGCAGGTGGAATACCTGTTCCCGGAGGGGGACTGGCTGGACGAGCACAGATCCAAGCTCAACGTTGCCCTCAACGGCCAATACCTGACCTCGCTGCCGGTCAATAACGGCGGCGTGCTGGCCACGGTACAGGGCTGGCTGGGCCGCGACATCCGCCAGCAGCAGGCGCAGATCGAACTGCCCTCCTACCTGCTGTACGGCGAAAACAAGCTGAGCTTCTATTTCGACCTGCGCCAGCACCCGGACTTTGACTGCAGCCAGCTGCCCGCCGGGGTGATCAGCCGTATCCTGCCCAGCTCCACCATAGACCTGGGGGCGGCGCGCCATTTCACTGTGCTGCCCAACCTGTCCTATTTCATCAGCGCCGGCTTCCCCTTCACCCGCATGGCCGACCTGTCCGACACCCTGGCACTGCTGCCCGCTAACCCCAGCGTCGCCGAACTGCAGACCTTCTTCGGCCTGATGGGCCGCATGGGGGACGCCACCGGCTACCCGGCCATGGGCATCCAGGTGCAGCTGGGCCTGGCCGACGGCCCGGCCCTGGCCGGCAAGGACTTGCTGCTGGTAGGGGGCCTGGACCGCCTCAAGGCCAGCCCGCTGCTGGCCGGCAGCCCCTTTGGGGTCGAGTCCAGCAAACTGGTGCTCAAGCCCGTAGCCTTTACCGACCGCTGGCACCGCTTTTTCGGTGGCGACTGGGGCCGCCAGGACAAGGCCGCCCGCCGCCAGCTGGAAAGCCAGGACAGCTTCGAAGGCCTGGCCAGTTTTATCTCTCCTCGCGATCCCAAGCGGCTGGTGGTGATGGCCGCCACCAGCCAGGACGCCGCCCTACCGCAACTGGTGCAACAGCTGGCCCAGCCCAGCGCCAGTAGCGAGGTGCAAGGGGACCTGGTGCTGCTGCGGGACGACGGTATCCGCAGCTACCGGGTCGGCCCCCAGGCCGGCAGCGGTGACCTGCCCTGGGACATGAGCCTGCGCTGGTACTTCGGCCAACACGTGCTGCAACTGCTGGCCACCTTGCTGCTGGGGATCATCCTCGGCGCCTGCCTTATCTACCCGCCGCTGCGTGCCCGAGCCCGCCGCCGCCTGCCTTCTGCCGTAGGAGAGGACAATGAATAAGCCTTTGCTTCTGGCCCTGGCCTGCCTGGCCGGGACACCCCCACTGCTGGCCGCCGAAGGCCAGTTCGACGCCCTGTTCCAACAGGCGGATTTTTGGCAGTCCAAACAGCGCCAGGACCTGGCCAAGGACGCCCTGGGCCGGGTACTGGCGGCTGACCCTGCCAACCCCGAAGCCCTCTATCGCCTAGCGCTGATCGCCATCCAGGAAGGGGACAAGGACAAGGCCGACGCCCTGGCCGAACGGCTCAGCATCGCCAGCCCCAAGGACCCGCGCCTCGAAGAGCTGCGCCTGGCCAAGGCCAACACCAACCTGGACTCCGGCGCCCTGGCCGAGGCCCGGCTGCTGGCCGCCAACGGCCAGTACCAGGAGGCGGTAGCCCGCTTCAAGACCTTGTTCAGCACCGACCAGCCCCCCGCCAGCCTGGCCGTGGAGTACTACCAGACCCTGGCCGGTACCCCCAATGGCTGGGACCAGGCCCGCCAGGGCCTGGCCCAGATCCACCAGCGCCAGCCCGGCAACCTGCAAGGGGCCCTGGCCTACGGCCAGGTGTTGAGTTACCGCCCCCAAAGCCGCCGCCAGGGCATTGCCGTCCTAGCCAGCCTTGACGGCCAGCTGCCCGCCGCCACCACCGCCTGGCGCCAGGCCCTGTTGTGGCTTGACGCCGACAGCAACGACCAGCCCCTCTATGCCGCCTACGCCAAGGCCCACCCCGGTGACGACGCAGTGGCGGCCCACTACCGCCAGAAGACCACCGAAACCCCGGGCCGCAAGGCCGACAAGGCCCGCAGCAGCGGTTACGCCCAGCTGAAAAAAGGCCAGCTGGCCGGCGCCGCCAAGGCCTTCGAGCAGGCCCTGGCCATACGCCCGGACGACGCCGAAGCCCGGGCTGGCCTCGGCCTGGTGCAGCTGCGCCGCCAGCAGTTTGCCAAGGCCCGCGACAGCCTGGCCCAAGCCATGCGCCTGGCACCGGCCAAAAAAGGCCAATGGCAAGCCGCCCACAACAGCGCCCGCTTCTATGCCAGCCTGGCCGGGGTGCGCCAAGAGGCCGACAGCGGCCAGTACGCCAAGGCCTTGGACATGATCCGGCCGCTGGCCAGCCAGTCCGGCCCCCACCAGCTGGACGCCAGGCTGCTGGAAGCCGATATCTATTCCCGCCAGGGCCGCCTGGACGAGGCCGCCGGCCGCTACCGGGACTTGCTGCTGGACAATGCCGACAACCAGCAGGCCCGCATCGGCCTTATCAATGTGCTGCGCAAGCAGCAGCGCTGGGGTGAGGCCAATGCCATGGCCGAGCTGTTACCCGCCAAGGACCGCCAGCAGCTGGGGGACCTGGCCAGTGGCCAGGCCCTGATGCTGCGGGAAAGGGCCAAGGCCGAACCGCCACTGCTGGCCGAAGCCAGTTTGCGCCAGGCCCAAAGCCTGGACCCCGCCGACCCCTGGATCCGCCTGGACCTGGCCCGGCTGCTGGACACCCAGGGCCGCCCCCTGGCGGCGCAGGTGCTGATGAACCAAGGCCTGGGCCCGGATGCCAGCCCCCAAGACCGCTACGTGGCCGCCCTCCTGGCCAAGGACCAGAACCGCTGGGACGACGTAGCGCGGATCCTGTCGCCCCTGGGCAGCGCCAAGCGCACCCCGGCCATTAACGCCCTCCTCGACAGCGCCGCCCTGCAGGCCCGGCTAGACGAGATCCGCCGCCGCCAGGCGGTGGGTGACCGGGCCGGTGCCCGCCAGCTGATGCTGGATCTCTACAATCAGCCGCCGGCCAGCGCCGCCGGTACCGGCCAGGTGGCCAACCTGCTGCTGGACGGTGGTGAACCGGCCATGGCGCTGCTGCTGGCCCGCCAACAGGCCCAGCAGCCCCTGACCGCTGCCCCCGGCGACTACCTGGATCTGCTGCTGGTGCTGGTCAAAGCCGGGGCCGATGACGAAGCACAATCCCTGCTGGGCCGCCTGTCCCAGCGCCGGGATCTCGGCACCGACGACTGGGCCGCCATCGAGAACATCCGCAATGCCATGGCCCTGGTCCAGGCCGATCGCCTGCGCCAGCAAGACCGCCTGGCCGATGCCTACGATCTGCTGGCCGCCCGGCTGCGCCTGGCCCCCAACGACGAAAGCCTGTTGCTGGCCATGGCCCGCCTCTACCAGTCGGGCAACAAGACCGACAAGGCCGGGCAAATCTACCGCTACGCCCTCAAGCAGCATCCCGGCAGCCAGGACGCCCTGACCGGCGCCGTGGAAGTGGCCATAGCCCGCAACGAGCCTGAGCAAGCCGAGCAACTGCTGGCCCAGCTGCCCAGCGACCAGGCCCAGGAACCCACCATGCTGCTGCTGGCCGCCAAGGTGGCCCGGGCCCAGGGGGACGACGACCAGGCCCTGGCCCTGTTGGCCCAGTCCCGCCAGCGGCTCTTTGCCGGCCAGCAGGACCAGCCCTGGCTCACCGACGGCGCCGGCCTGGCCGAAGCCGGTAATCCCTTTGCCCGTGGCGGCGCCCCCGGCACCGATGAAAGTGCCAATCCCTGGCACCGCCCGGACTGGCTGCCGGGAGGCAAGGACGATAGCCAAAGCCATTGGGATGAAGAGGCCGATACCGCCAATCCGTCCCTGGTGGCGCAAATCGACAGCCTGGCCCGGGAGATCCGCCGCGACGGCGCCACCACCCTCAGTGCCGACTTGCAGTTCCGCTCCCGCAACGGCGAGTCCGGCCTTGGCCGCCTGGACGAGGTCAAGGCGCCCATCACCCTGCAAACCCGGGTCGGCGGTGGCCGCCTCAGCGCCCAGGTGACCCCCACCTACCTCAATGCCGGCGCCCCGGCCGGTGGCAACAGCCGCTTTGGCTCTGGGGTGGTCGGCAGCGCCGCCGCCAACCTCAATACCAGCCTGGACGCCATGCCGGCGGCCCTGGACGGCATAGAGGAAACCGCCTATAGCTACGACCAGGCCCGCCAGGCCGCCGCCGACGCCCAAGCCATTTACCTGGCGTCCCTGGGGGATGCCAACAGCACCCCCATCCAGCAGGCCCAGTACCTGGCCAACGCCAACCAGGCGGCCCAGGCAGAGGCCCAGGCCAAGCGCAGCTTCGACAGGGCCACCCGCCAAGACCTGCTCAAGGCCATTGGCCTTAGTAGCCAGAACCTCAGCAGCAGCGACCTGCAACTGCTGGAGGGCTATTTGGGGCCCCTGACCGGCCAAAACGGCCTGTCGTCCGCCAGCCTGCAAGCCTTCTTGGACAGCCGCGAAGACTTCGAAGCCATGCTCGGCACCCTCAGGGCCAGCCTCAACGGCCTGGTGCGGGACTTTGACGACCCACCGGTCCAGCACGACGCCGGCCTGGCCCTGTCATTGGCTTACCAGTGGGACCAGCTGGCCCTGGACATCGGCACCACTCCCCTTGGCTTTGAAAAGGTCAACCTGGTGGGTGGCCTGGCCTGGAGCCCGCAGCTGGACCGCGATCTGCAATTGGACCTGGCCCTGGAAAGGCGCGCCGTCACCGACAGCGTGCTGTCTTACGCCGGCACCAAAGACCCCTACTCCGGCATCACCTGGGGCGCCGTCACCCGCAACGGCCTTAGCGCCGGCCTGGGCTACGACGACGGCGATCTGGGCCTCTACGCCAAGCTGGGGGGTTATCGCTACCAGGGCACCAACGTCTACAGCAACAACGCCTTTGACCTGTCCCTGGGGGGTTACCTTCGCCCCATCAACGACCAGGGCCGCCAACTGCAGGCCGGTGTTCATGTCAGCTTCCAGGCTTTTGACAAGAACATGAGCCACTATGGCCTGGGCCACGGCGGTTACTTCAGTCCCCAGGACTATGTGGCCATCGCCTTCCCGGTCAGCTATAGCGAGCAGCATGACCGCTACGACTTCAGTCTCAAGCTGGCACCGGGCTTCCAAAGCTTTACCGAAAAGGCGGTGGACTACTTCCCGGACGACCCCGAACTGCAACGGATGCTGGACCTGTTCGCCGGCCTTGGGCTGGTGGAGGCGTCCCGCTATGGAGCCAACAGTGAAAGCGGCTTTGGCCTGAGTCTGGGGGCCGAAGGCCAGTACCGCTTCTCACCCCGTTTCACCCTGGGGGGCCGCCTGGGCTTTGACAGCTTCGGCAATTACAACGAAACCACAGCCCAGCTGTACCTGCGCTACCTGATGGGGATCACCAATGACTGATGCTACCTATTTCCAGGCCCGCCACTGCGCCGCCCAATGGCGGCCCTTCCTGGTTGCCCTGTTCGACCGCCTGGCCGCCGGCTTGCCCGCCGAAGAGGGGGCCCAGCTGCTGCGCCAGGTAGGCGTGGATATGGCCCAGCAATTGACCTTGGGGGCCAAGGGCTCCCTGGCGGAGCTGGAACAGGCCATCAACGGCCAATGGCAGGCCCTGGATTGGGGTGAGTTGCAGATCCGCAGCGACGGCAAGGCCCTGGTGCTGGAGCACCGCCACTATCCGGTGCCCTATCAACAGGGCCAGCCCAGCCAGCCGGCCATGCAAGCTCTGGGGCAGGTGTTGGAAGGGGTATACAGCGCCTGGCTGCAGGCCCAGGGGGGCGACCCCCAGGTCAAGGCCAGGCTGGTGGCCTGTGACCGCCACGGCTTGCGCTTTCGCTACGGCCAGGAGGAGGCTGCCCTTGCTTAGGTTGCTGGCGCTGCTGTGCTGCCTGGCCCTACCGGCCAAGGCCAACGACTGGAGCCAGTACAAGGCCCTGTTCATCACCGCCGACGGCCGGGTCCAGGACACCGGCAACGGCGGCATCAGCCATTCCGAAGGCCAGGGTTACGCCATGCTGCTGGCCGAGGCCAACGGCGACAGGGCCAGCTTCGACCAGCTCTGGGGCTGGACCCGCCACCAGCTTGGCCGCCACGATCTGGCCCTCTTTGCCTGGCGTTACGACCCCAAGGCCACCCCACCCATCACCGACAACAACAACGCTGCCGACGGCGACATCCTGGTGGCCTGGGCCCTGTTCAAGGCCGGCCAGCGCTGGAACCACCGCAACTACCTCAGCGCCTCCCAACGGATCCGCGCCACCCTGCTTGCCAGGCTGGTGCGCCCCTATGCCGGCAAGCTGGTGTTGCTGCCGGGGCTGGAGGGATTTGACGGCGGTGACTACCTGGACTTGAACCTGTCCTACTGGGTGATGCCGGCCTTCAGGGACTTTGCCCGGGCCGACGGCAACCCCCTGTGGGGCCAGTTGCTGGCGTCGGGGGAGTCGCTGCTGGCCGACAGCCGTTTCGGCGACAACCAGCTGCCCGCCGACTGGGTGCGGCTCCACAGCGACGGCCGCCTGGAACCTTCCCCCAAGTGGCCGCCGCGTTTTGGCTTCGACGCCCTGCGCATCCCCCTTTATTTTCGCTGGGCAGGAAAAGGCAACAGCCCGGCCCTGGCCCCCATTCAGGCCTTCTGGCAGCAGGCCAGGCCGCTGCCGGCCTGGGTGGATCTGGCCAATGGCCAACCGGCCCCTTACCCGGCGTCCCAGGGCGTAAAAGCCATAACCCAGCTGGACCAGGCCCGGCCCCTGCTGCCGAAGCTCACCAAGGACAGCGACTACTACAGCGCCTCCCTGCTGCTGCTAAGCCAGCTGGCCCTCAGCCAACCCCTTGGGCCACGGCATTAACGTGCTAGGGGTGTTCCACCTTGTCGAACACCCCTTCAAAGCCCGGTGACACCTTCAGGTAAAAGGCTTTCAGGAAGCGGTACTTCTTCTGAACCTGGGGATACTTGGCCAGCCAGTCGGCCATTTGCCGAGGCTGGGTAAACACCGTCTCGGCATAGGTATTGAAGTCGTTCTCGGCGTTGAGGCGGCCATAGCCGGACACTATCCCCTGAACCAAGTCCCGCTGCTGGGGGGCGTAGGTAAGGCCGGCGGCGATGGCCTGGCGAAAGCGCTGGTCAGACACCAGGTACTCAAAGTCAGGGCTGTTCAGCGCCAGCCAGTCAAAGTAGGGAAAGCCATAGCGCTCTGCCAATAGAGACGACAGTTCATGGTGCAGGGTCTTTTCTATTTCTCTGGCGTCGATCCCAGTACCGGCGCTGTCGGCGAAGATAAAAAGATGCCGGGTCTCGTAGTACCCATAAATCACCTCATCATTCTTCACCAGGTGGTCCCCGATACGGATCTCCTTCACCGCCTCCTTGAGAACACTCGAGGGGTACTTACCTAAGGCAGCGTCCAAAACGGCCAGCACCTGAGCCAACTGGTTGCTGCTGGCCTCGGCAAAATCAATGCTGTCCTGGCCGTAGGTGATGGCACTTTGGATCTTTCTTGGCAGTAAGGATGGCTCACCAATGTTTACCACCTTTACACCGTATTTTTGATAAAGCTTGGCTTCGGCCTCTTGCAGGTCCACGGCCGTTGCCGGGGAGCCCACCACAACAGAGGCCAAGATCAATAAAGCCCCGCTTAAAGCCATCAACAACGCCCAAAGAATTTTGTTTTTATACATATCGTTGCTCCACTGACAGTGGCTACCGGGCCATCAGGGCCAAAACAACCTCAGCTGAGGTGTCTGTTATCTGCCTGCCCTTAGCCAGCCACTGGGGCCACGGCGCTAAGCTGCTGGCGTAGCCATAACAGGCCCGGGTCCTGGGCGAAGCGGGGGTGCCAGGCCAGCACCAGGGTGAACTGCAGGCTGGGCTCGGCCAGGGGGTAGGCGTAAAGCCCCGGCAGCCGGGCGTAGTGCTCAGCCACCGCCGCCGGCAGCACCACCACCAGGTCGGTGCTGGCCAACACCCCGGGCAGGGCTTGGAAGTCTGGCACCTGCAGCCGCACCTGCCGGGTCACTCCCTGGGTTTGCAGCCAACTGTCCAGCAGCAGTTGGCTGTGGCCCCAGTCCGACGGGTAGATGTATTGCAAGGTACCGAGCATGGCCGGGTCCGGCTTGGTCGCCAAAGGCCGCCCCGACAACAGGCTTACCGACTCGGTCACCAGGGGCTGCTGGTCAAGTTTGGGGGACAGGTGCGCCGGTTCGGTAAAACCCACCACCAGGTCCAGCTCTCCCCTTTCCAGTTCCTGTTCGTAGTCCGAGGGCCCCAGCACCGTCAGCCGCAGGCTGACCCCGGGGGCCTGGGCCATCAGCCGCTGCATCAGCGGCGGCAGCAGCACCATGTCCACGTAACTGCCCACCGCCAGGGTAAAACGGCGCTGGCTGCTGGCCGGGTCGAAGCGGGGGACCTGGCTCAAGGCCTGGTTGATGGTGGCCAGGGCCTGGTGAAAGGCCGGGGCCAGGTCCTGGGCCCTGGGGGTGGGCTGCATACCCTGGCGCCCCGGTACGAACAACGGATCGGCCAGCTGTTCCCGGCAACGGGCCAGGGCATGGGACACGGTGGACTGGGACAAATGCAGCAGCCGCGCCGCCTCCGACACCGAGCGGGTGGCCATCAGGGCGTCGAATACCTTGATCAGGTTCAGGTCCAACCGAGACATATCGAAATCTACCATGGGTTAATGAAGACAATTCATTTTAACCATGATAGGGCCCTGGCTAGAATGCCCCAGCTTTGTTGAGGCATTCACCATGCTTAGAAATTATCTTTTCCTGTGGGGAGTCGGCCTAATTTGGGGCTCCCAATTTTTATTCCAGCAAAAGGCGGTTGCCGCCCTGCCGCCGGTTTGGGTAGGTGCAGGCCGGGCCCTGGTTGGGGCCCTGACCCTGATCGTCCTTTGCTACTTCCTGAAACTCAAATCCAGCCGCCGCCAGTGGGCCAAGTACCACCTGATCGGTTTCCTGGAGGCCACTCTGCCCTTTGTGGCCGTGGCCTGGGGCCAGCAGTACCTGGACACCGCCGTGGCGGCGATTTTGATGGGTACCATCCCCTTCTTCGCCATTATGCTCAGCCCGTTACTGGTCAAAGGCGCCCGCATCACCCTGGCCGGGCTGTTGTCGGTGCTGGTGGGTTTTGCCGGCCTGCTGGTGCTCTTTGCACCCCAGCTGGGCCAGGGCCTGGACGCCAGCCTTTGGGGCGCCCTGGCCATAGTGGCAGCCTCGGCCTGCTTTGCGGTGGCTCTGCTGCTGCTTAAGCGCCTGGACAGCGAAGAGCCACTGATCGTCGCCCGCAACGTGCTTATTGCCGCGTCCAACCAGCTGTTGCTGCTGGCGTTGCTGATGGCTCCCCTGGGCAGCTTCGCCCCCACAGACCAGGCGGTGGGTTCGGTGGTCTACCTGGGAGTGATGTGTGCCGGCCTGGTGTACTTCCTCTATATGATGCTGATCCAAAAGGCAGGGCCGGTGTTTGCGTCCCTGTCCAACTACCTGGTGCCCCTGGTGGGGGTGATCCTGGCGGCCACCCTCAATCACGAGCAACTGGCCACCACCACCTGGATTGCCCTGGCCGTTATCCTCAGCGCCGTCGGTATCAACCAGTGGGGCGAAATCAGGGGTAAAAAGGCGGCTTGAGCCACCTTCCCCAAACCCGAAAGGTCGCTGTTGCGGCCTTTTTCGTGCCTGGCGCCGGCTGTTGCCAAAGGCCGGATCTTTGCCTTAAGGTGCCCTGCGTCTTTTACGCCGGAGCCCTTGATGTCCACCTCGGTATTGCTGCTCTTCCTGACCACCTTTTTCTTCGTGTCCATCACCCCCGGCATGTGCATGACCCTGTCCATGACCCTGGGAATGACGGTGGGGGTTCGCCGCACCCTGTGGATGATGGCCGGCGAGCTGCTGGGGGTGGCCCTGGTGGCGGTGGCGGCTGTGGTGGGGGTGGCCACCCTGATGCTGGAACATCCCCTGGCCTTTGAAGTGGTCAAATACGGCGGCGGCGCCTACCTGATTTACCTTGGTATTCAGATGTGGCGGGCAAAGGGCCGTCTGGCCCTGACCCTGGATGGCAACAGGCCCCCCGCCTCAAGAAAGGCCCTGGCCATGCAGGGATTTATGACGGCGGTGGCCAACCCCAAGGGCTGGGCCTTTATGGTGTCCCTGCTGCCGCCTTTTATCGACACCACCCAGCCTATGGCGGGGCAATTGGGGATGCTGGTGGGCATTATCCTCTGCACCGAACTGGGCTGCCTGCTGCTTTATGCCAGTGGCGGCAAGACCCTGGGCCGGGTGCTGGGGCGCGGCAATAACCTGGCACTGCTAAACCGCATTGCCGGCACCCTGATGGCAGGGGTCGGGGTCTGGTTGGCGCTGGGATAAAAAAGGCCGCATCTGCGGCCTTTTTTAAAAGTGATCCGCCGCCCCCAGCCGCTGCAGGCAGGCCACCAATTGGGCTTCGCTGATATTGATGTATTCCACCACCCGGCCATAGAGCATGGCGGTGGGCACATTGCGCCCGCCCCGCTCCTTTTGGGTTTCACTCAATACATATAAAACAATGCGCTCCAGCTCGGTCAGGCCGTCACGCACATCGGGTAGGGGTGGTTTTAGCAAGGGGCGCCTCCAGAAGCATCAGCCCCCAGTATCGGCCAAGGCAGGGGGTTCAGGAAGGGCTCTTCAACCCCTGGCGGTAACGCAGGCGAGCAGTAAAAAGCGCCAGCACCATCACCGCCAACTGCACCCCCATCAGGTGCCGCTCCTGGCCAAGGCCGGCCAGCCCCGCCAGCCATTGCAGCCCCTGGCACAGGGTGACCAGCCCCATCATGACCAGCATCCAGCGGCATTGCCCGGCCCGGCGCCAAAACAGCAAGAGGGCACCCAGCAACAGCGCCGAGGTGAAGAGTACCGGCAGAGGGGTGCCTTGCAGGTAGCGGCCGGCCAGCAACAGGGCATCCAAGATGGCCAGCAGGGTGAAAGCTTTAGCTTGTGGTGTCTTATGCATAAAAAGCTCCGGGCCAGGTCCCAGGTGGCCGTTGCTGATGTTAAGCGACCCAAAGGGGCGGCCTAGTTAAACCCGGCCCAATGGCACCAGAGCTGTTACCCTGGGCTTTGCAGTTATTGGCCCTGCCCGCACTAACGCCGGCAGGCTATGGCCAGAGGCACCAGACCATGAAAGACGTCACGTTAAGCTCAGTGGGGGAGCCTTTGAAGACCCTGCTGCAGCGCCCCGGCCCGTTGGCTGACGACATCGCCATTCGCGCCGACAACGGCGAGCTGCTGGGGGTTGTCATTTGCGCCAGGGACTACTCGTTTTTGCTCAGCAAGGTCGAAGAGGCAGAAGATCGCCTGGACCAGGAAAGGGTGGCGCAATTCCATCGCACCAGAGAGTAAAAAGGCCGCAGCTGCGGCCTTTTTCCTTAACGGCGTAGGCCACTGACAGCCTTACCCCCTTTCCACAGCTCCTTGAGGGGCCGCACCCCGAACTGGTAGCAAAGCTCGGCCGGTTCGCTGATGTCCCACAGGGCCAGGTCCGCCTGTTTACCCACCGCCAGGCTGCCAATGTCGTCGCCCAGCCCCAGGGCCTTGGCGGCGTGGCAGGG